>NZ_JAMPJZ010000022.1:0-76426 GCF_039961835.1 Trichocoleus sp. ST-U1 | reverse complement strand
CACGGGTGGCTAACTGATTAGGATTTAACAGCGCCACATCTGGATAGTTGACAACTAGTTGATTTTGTGCAGCGGCGGCAACACTGGTGCGGGCATAGGCAGGAATGCTCCCAGCATCCTGAAATAAACCATTTAAAATTGAGGCGGTATCTGCGGTTGGATTCAAGTTAAGTCCGCTGACCAAAGATACCAAGACTTGGACGCGGGGGATGTTTTGATTCGGCTGGAAAACCTGGTTGGGGTATCCTTCTAAAAACCCTGTCCGATAAGCTTCCTGAATGGCTGTGTAACCCCAGTAATTGGCAGGCACATCCACAAAATCGATCGCTTGGCGAGTGGCGGGTCTTTGAAAAGCCTTCCGGATCATGGCGGCAAACTGAGCGCGTGTCACCGGCTCGTCAGGGCGGAAAGAGCCATCTGGAAAGCCTACGATCACTTCTCGCTCTGCGAGTGCTTCAATAAACGTCTGCGCCCAGCTACCTTGTACATCTGGGAAGGTGCTGGCTTGAGCCAGTTGAGTCGGCGTCGTGACGGCTCCAGGTTGCTGTAAACTTCTTCCAGGGGCGGCTGGATTGCTAACCGCTGGTAGGGAAGAGCTAGAACGGGGGGTGGTTGAAGGAGCGGGCGGGTTAGAACGCAGCGCGTCAGCTCCCAGCATCGTTTTTAAGAGTGCGTCACCCATTGAACCGCTACCCTTGGCTGGTGCTGAAGCATTCCCGTTGGTAGAACTTGCCTTCGTGGTAGCCAGACTGGCAGCTGCATAGAGGATCGTACTGCCCAAAAACATGGAACTTAGTAGGATGTGTACCCGATACCACAATTTCTTTTTGCTTGCACTGACACGGCTCCTACCTGTTGCTGGCGTCATAACCTTATCCTCCTCATACCCAAATATTCCTTGCCACCTCAAAGGTACACGAGTTTGGGAAAATTACGTTGGTGATTAAACTTTATACTGCAACTTTTTACGGATTGTATCCGTCAATGGCGTGACTTTGTGTAACGAGGTTTAACAGATTTGGAATGAAGAGTGCTAAGTTGAGCGCCAAAAGGCATCGTGAAACAAGCTGTAATTTTTGTAAGAGCGGTGCTAGTTTTCCGAAACTGGCTACCCGAACCGTTGCGGGCTTCGCGCTTCTAGCCGTGGCGGCAATGACGGTTTCATCACCAGCGATCGCGCAACTCCCCGGATTGCGCCCTTCTGCTGCCCCAGCGGGAACATCTACCAGACGTGGACCGGATGCCCCATATACTCTAGGCGCAGGCGATCGCGTCCGGCTGGATATTTTTGAGGTTCCTGAATACAGCGGAGAGTATCAGGTGCTAATCGATGGTACGCTCAACCTGCCAATCATTGGCAGCGTACCCGTTCAGGGATTGAGCCTCGAAAGAGCAACCGATGAAATTTCTAGCAGATACGGTCGCTACATCCGACGCCCCTTGCTGACCATTACTCTGCTGGCACCCCGTCCGGTCAAAATCGCCGTGGCTGGGGAAGTCAATCGTCCGGGTTCCTACACGGTTAACTTAACCGAAGGCACTCAATTTCCCACCGTCACGCAAGCACTACAATTGGCTGGGGGCATTACTCAAGCCGCCAATATCCGCCAAGTAGAACTGCGCCGCCTTTCGCCCGGTTCATCGGGAGTCATCGCTGTCAATCTCTGGGAATTACTCAACAACGGTGATTTGAGTCAAGACCTTACCTTGCGAGATGGAGACTCGCTGTTTATCCCCACCAGCCCCCAAATCAACGCCGATGAATCCCGTACCTTAGCGGATGCCAGCTTTGCGCCCCAGAACACCGGGCCGATCAAGATTGTCGTAGTCGGAGAAGTATCCCGTCCAGGGCCTTATATCGTGTCACCAACGACCATTGCCACTGCGAATACTCCCCCTGAGGCGAATGCGACTGCGGCTTCTAGCAGCACTCCTGCCACCGTAACCCAAGCCATTCAAGTCGCAGGGGGAATTACCTCCTTAGCAGATATTCGCCAGGTTCAAGTCCGCCGTTCCGCCCGTTCAGGACCCGAAAAAGTCCTCAATATCAACCTCTGGCAACTTTTACAGTCCGGGGATGTCACCCAAGATGTCATCTTGCAAGAGGGAGATACCGTGGTGGTGCCTACTGCTAGCAATATCGATCCCTCTGAGGTACCCCAAGTCGCATCGGCTAGCTTCTCTCCCAATACCATTCGGGTCAATGTGGTCGGGGAAGTTGCCAAAGCAGGGACGATTGAACTGCCACCCAATACGACCTTGAATCAAGCGGTGCTGGCAGCCGGAGGATTTAACAATCGTGCCCGGAGGAGTTCGGTAGAGCTAATTCGTCTCAACGCCAATGGCACCATATCAAAGCGGAACGTCCCGGTCAATTTTGCTCAGGGCATCAACGATCAAAACAATCCGATTCTACGCAATAACGACGTGGTGGTGGTGAACCGCTCTAACCTCGCTAATTTCTCAGACACGCTGGGGACGGTGTTGAGTCCGCTGGGAGGGGTTTTCAGCTTATTCAACTTCTTTAGAATCTTCGAGTAAAAACGTGGCTGGCTAGGTCTGGAGAGCCACAATCAAGAGCTGAGTAAAAAATTTGATCGTTTGGATGTAGCATCCTGCACATTCATGGTACAAAATGAGGCTAGAACCAGGAATCTCCCTGGCGATCGCGTCAACCAAGCCAACAAGGTGCAGGGGTTTAGATGGAAGCGGGCCAATTTTCTCAACCGTCATCGCCGAAAGGGAATGGCAAGCAACTTCAGCCATTGCCGCTAACCGACGAAACTCAGTTTCTAGAAAACAGCCAGGACGACTTGAATGTTCGTCAGCTCTTGAATGTGGTGCGTCGCCGTGCTTTGGTGATTGCGGGGGTGGCGATCGTTGTCACGACTGGAATCGGCTTATGGACATTCAGCCAAACACCCAAGTATGAAGGAAAGTTCCAACTCCTGGTGGAACCCGTTACGGCTGAAAATAAGCTGACGAAACTTACTCAATTACAGGCAATCGAGCCAGCTCTAAACGACTCTAGTCTGGATTACGAAACCCAAATTAAAGTTTTACTTAGTTCCGAACGGATGGCGGCATTCATCGCTCAGATCCAAAAGCGCTATCCCGATATCGACTATGAATCACTAATTCTTAAAAACAATCTGACAATTACCCAACTAGATAAAACAAAAATTTTAGAAGTACGTTACCGCGATACCGATCCCGATAAAATTAAGTATGTATTATTTGAGTTAGCTAAAGTTTATCTGAGGTACTCTCTTCAGGAGCGACAAACGAACCTCAACCAGGGGATTAAGTTTGTAGACGGTCAATTACCGGGACTTCAGCAACGAGTGGACAAACTCCAGGGACAACTGCAAACGTTCCGGCAGCGGTACAACATCCTCGATCCGGAAGAACAAGCCAAACAACTTGCCGTGCTGGTGTCTAATGTTGAGGAACAAAAACTCGATAATCAACTAAAACATAATGAAGTCCGTTCGCTGTATGCAACGTTACAAAAGCAGTTAGGATTACCCCCTAATCAAGCGATCGCTGCCGCATCTCTTTCGGAAGCACCGCGTTACCAACAGTTACTCAACAAACTTAAGGAAGTCGAAACAAAGCTTGCCACCGAGTCAGCCCGATTTCTGGCAGAAAGTCCAACCATTCAGTCACTCAAAGAGCAGCAGCAAAATTTGCTGCCCCTCTTGCAACAAGAAGCGGCGGCAGTACTGGGAAATAATCTATCTGGTCTCAGCGAACGGCAATATTTGTCTTCCCCCAGCACGGTACGTCTAGAGCTGATTCAGCAATTTGTGGATGCGGCAAACCAAGTCCAGGTTCTGGAAGTTCGCGGCAACGCGATCGCGCAAGCCGAAAAGCGCTTAAATCAACAAGTTAGACTACTGCCCCTGATTGCCCGTCAGTACACAGATTTACAGCGGGAACTCAACGTCGCAACCGAGAGTTTAAACCGCTTTCTAGCCGTTCGGGAAACCCTGCAAATTGAAGCAGCACAGAAGGCTCTCCCCTGGCAGCTGATTGCCAAACCCCAAAAGCCAGAAGATCCTATCTTTCCCAAGCCAAAGCAAAATTTGATATTAGGAGCGATCGCTGGGGTAATGTTAGGGCTGGCATCTGCCTTATTAGCAGAGCGACTCGACAATGTCTTCCACTCCCCCGAAGAACTCAAAGACAGCACCCGACTGCCCATTCTTGGCTTGATTCCCCACCACAAAGAACTCAAACTATTCAAACCCATCGCAGAACTCGCCAATTTTGCCCAGCCAAATGGCAACGGAGCCTCAGCCAAAAACCAAATCGGAGATAGCCCATCCAAAGAGCGTGCCACCACTCGCAAAGCTAGCTGGTACAATGCTTCTCCCTTCTTAGAATCCTTCCGTTCTCTCCATACCAATATTCGTTTTCTCGGTTCTGATACCCCCATCCACTCGCTAGTGGTTAGCTCAGCGTCCCCAGGTGATGGTAAATCCACTGTATCCGTACACCTAGCACAGGCGGCTGCGGCAATGGGACAGCGAGTTTTGCTCGTAGATGCAGATTTGCGGCGTCCTCAGGTTCATAATGTCCTCGGTTTAGAAAACCACCAGGGACTGAGCAACGTCATTGCCACAGGTCTAACTCCCAGAGAAGCCATCCAGCGCTTGCCCTCCTGGGACAATCTCTACGTGCTAACCGCTGGACAAATCCCACCAGACCCAACCAGACTGCTTTCCTCCAAGCGAATGCAGTATTTGATGGAGCAGTTGAACGCTGTTTTTGATCTAGTGATTTATGACACGCCACCGATACTAGGTCTGGCAGATGGCAGACTCCTGGCTGTCCATACCAATGGCGTGATCATGGTAGCGAGACTGGGCAAAACCGATCGCTCCATCCTGCTACAAGCGATAGATGCATTAAAAATCTCTAGTGCCCCCGTCTTGGGTATGGTTGCCAACGGTGTGAGAAGAAACGCCGGTGGATCGTACTATTACTACGATCGTTACTACACTTCTAATCAAGAATCAGAAGTAGAGAATGCCAAGAAACTCTTGCAAAAGAAACTTGGATTGCGCTAGCTCTTGGCGATTAATTGTTAAGAATTAGTCATTAGTTTCTAGTCATTTTTTTAAATCATGGATAGAACTAATGACTGATAACTAACCGCTAAGCTCCATAAAAAGAGCGATACCACTCAACAAAACGCGGAATTCCAACCTCAATGGGTGTACTAGGCTTGAACCCAACATCTCTTTGTAGATCGCTAATATCGGCATAAGTTTCAGGAACATCTCCCGGTTGCATTGGCAGCATATTTTTCACTGCCTTCGTACCGAGGCAATCTTCCAAAACCTCGATAAAACGCCCTAATTCAACCGGCGTATTATTGCCAATATTGTAAATTTTATAAGGTGCGGCACTCACTCCCGGATCGGAGTCAGCTCCTGCTAGATCAGGATTTGGTTGTGGAATTTTATCAGCTACTCGTAAAACTCCTTCTGCAATGTCATCAATGTATGTAAAATCGCGCCGCATTTTACCATAATTAAAAACATCAATCGGACGCCCTCCTAAAATGGCTTTGGTAAACAAAAACATTGCCATATCTGGACGACCCCACGGCCCATATACTGTAAAAAAGCGCAAGCCAGTCGTTGGTAAACCATACAAATGACTGTAGGTATGCGCCATCAGTTCATTTGCCTTTTTACTAGCTGCATACAAGCTGACCGGATGATCTACATTGTCATGCACCGAAAAAGGCATTTTCTTATTTGCCCCATAAACTGAACTAGAAGAAGCAAACACCAAGTGTTTAACTTGCGAATGCCGACACCCTTCTAAGATATTCGTAAATCCCACCAAATTGCTATCAACATAAGCATGGGGATTTTGCAGCGAGTAACGTACACCGGCCTGGGCAGCCATATGTAGTACTTGTTCAATCTGGGAATTCGCGAATAACTCAGCAATTCCTTGACGGTCAGCCAAGTCAAGTTTGTAAAATTGGAAATTATTTTTGTCCTTCAGTTGCTCCAGACGAGCTTGTTTTAAATTGACATCATAATAATCATTGAGATTATCGATGCCAATGACCTCTTCTCCTCTATCTAGCAGCAGTTTACACAAGTAAAAACCAACAAAACCAGCGGCACCAGTAACTAGAATTTTCCCCATATTTTTGTTTCTACTAGCTGTTAGCAGGTTGGTAATTGATGTAGCGTCATTGACAAATAATGGCGATGAGCGCGACAAATCCAAAGGCGTTCAAGTCCAAAGTCTAGCCCAATTACTCAGCCGAATGCCATAGTTCCGCACATGAACCCCTGGTGACACTAAGGGTTCATGTGCCCTTACAACCCCATCAAACTGATACAAGCTACCTGGAGCGTGTCCTGTGTACGCTCCAGGCAGCTAACTGGGAGCATTTTGTTGATGAGAGCGAAAAGCGCTACGCGAGGAGCGCAGGTACGTGTATACGCTCCTCGCGTAGCGTATGCTGCTTTATGCGGCTACTCCCTTACCTGCATCTGCCGCCTAGGAGACTCTCCTGCTTCCCTGAAACAAGGAACTATCCCAGCCGTGTCTAGTCTGATGAAGAGCTTTAAGTTTAATTCTGCTTAGCGTCGGATTACGAGGTTTGTCTATTCCGTTTCATTTTGCCCATTCAACTTAAGTCTGTCACCTTACCTATGGTAATCACTCACCTGCACAAATTTTTAACAACCTCGACTGCTAAAACTTTTAAATCTCAGATGATATTTTGGTTCACTTTAAGCTTAACTTTTGCCCTCATTTATAGTTTTTTAGGACTCAAGCAGGCTTTCAGTAGCTCATATGTGGTGCAAGATGATGCACGGGTGTATGTGTTTTGGATGCAGCGATTTGTAGACTCAGGCTTGTTTCCGAATGATTTTATTGCTGACTATTTTCAAGCTATAACCCCCTCTGGATATGCTGCTTTCTATCGACTGATAGCATTTTTGGGGATTGAGCCACTTGGCTTGAGTAAATTACTACCAGTCTTTTTGACACTGCTGACAACCGCCTACTGTTTTGCAGTCTGCATGGAAATATTTCCGGTACCAACAGCAGGATTTATTAGTACGCTACTGCTCAATCAAAATCTTTCCATGAGGGATGATTTAGTTTCTAGCACTCCCCGATCTTTTATTTATTTATTTTTTCTAGCATTTTTGTACTATCTGCTGCGGCGCTCTTTATTTTTATGTCTAGGCGCGATCGCTTTGGCTGGATTGTTTTATCCCCCGTTGTTGTTCATTTTAGCCGGAATCTTAATCTTGAGACTGTGGCGCTGGGACGGACAGCGACTCCATCTATCTAAGAATCGGCTTGATTATCTGTTCGGCGCTACTGGGCTGGGATTTTGCCTGCTAGCGATCTTGGCCTATGCTTTGAAATCCTCTGAAGTTGGCCCAGCGATCGCCGGGATGGAGCTAAGATCGTTACCAGCATTTTCTCAAACGGGAAGAATTCCTTTTTTTGATAACACTAATCCCCTGTGGTTTTGGCTATTTGGGCAACATAGTGGTCTTTTGCCTAATGTGTTTGAACATCCCCTATCTCTGCTGGGATTATTCTTGCCAATCTTAATGCGCTATCCCGACAGGTTTCCCCTAATTAAGCAAATTGCCAGCAACATCATCATTTTGCCTCAGATTGCGCTAGCATCTTTCGGGATATTTGTGGCTGCCCATGCCATGCTCTACAAGCTTTTTGCTCCGGCTCGTTACACGCGATATAGCTTCAAGTTGGTGATGATTTTGAGTGCAGCAATCGTATTAGTCGCACTGCTTGATGCAGTTTTTAAATGGGCAAAGCAGCAAGATAAATTTTTAATTCGACGGCAGTTCATAGCTTTGGGATTCACCACTCTACTAGGAACTACAATCCTCTTTTATCCGTACTTATTGGAGAAATTTCCAAACAGTAACTATGTCGTTGGTAAGGCACCTGCACTATATGAATTTTTTCAGAAACAACCTAAAAATATTCTGATTGCTTCTTTGTCGGAAGAAGTGGATAACCTGCCTACTTTTTCCCAGAGAGCTATTTTAGTCGGGTGGGAGTATGCAAATCCTTATCATGTAATATACGAGCGTCAAATTCGCCAACGAGCTACCGATTTAATTCACACTCAGTACACTCAGAATTTGGCAGAAATTCAAAATTTTATTCAAACCTATGATGTGGATTTTTTCTTGCTGGATCGCGCAGCATTTACTTCTGAATATATTACCAACAATCCTTGGTTTAGGCAGTGGCAGCCGCTAGCGAAAGAGATGTTAGGAATGCTAGATCGGGGAATGATTCCAGCCATGTCTGGTCTGATGCAGCGTTGTTCGGTTTTTGAGACAGGGGAGCTGGTTGTACTGCAAGCCAAATGTATGATTAAAGCCACCCTAGATTAAATACTACTGAAATCATTTCAGCTTAAGGTCGCCACAAATAAAGGGTTGTCAGTGGCTACTGCGATAGACTCGAACTGACTCTTTCAGCGCTAGGCTAACGCCTCGCTTCGCTAACGCGATCGCAGCCAATCTTCTACGAACTAAAATCAGAAATCAAAACTCTAAAAGGGGATGAGTTTTAGGGAATTGACGGAGTGGTGAAACATATCAGCGCTACTTAAGTCTTTTGGATTATGCATTGATTGTAGGTTAAGAGTGTCACCTACGCGATCGCAGGCAGACCCTTTCAAAGCAAGTCTCATTCTGAGTACGCGAGTGTGGGAAAATTCCCAAATATAAGGAACAGGCGTAAGGAGCAGAGTTGACACTTAACATAGGACAAGCCGATAGTATTCATCGGTAGAAGCCTGTAATCATGTCTAAAGACACCCTCGTTACCGCCGTTGCTAGTTTTCTATGAAGAACTCCCCAAATTCGGGTAATGAAACAGCAGCTACCCGTTCCAATCGGCGTCTATGGGTACTCTTAAGCCGCACCGGCCTTGGCCTGGGAATTATCCTGTTGCTTGGCACAATTGGCGGGGTCTGGTGGGCGTGGATTTTTGTCCATCAGCGGTTAGCACCAATTGTTGAAGAAAATCTCAGTCAAACGCTGAAACGACCCGTGCAACTGGGGAAAGTCGAAGGCTTTTCCATCAACAATCTGCGCTTTGGTGCCTCCTCGATACCAGTTACGCCCACTGACCCCGACCGCGCTTCGGTAGAGGGTGTAGATGTGGTTTTTGATCCGCTGGCGCTTCTCTTTAGGCGGACTTTGGAGCTAGATATTACCCTGGTCAACCCTGATATTTACGTTGAACAAGACAAAGAGGGGCGCTGGGTTTCTACGGAACTGAAGTCAGAAGAACCGAGTGGGCCGATTAAGACGGATATCCAAAGCGTTCGGGTTCAAAATGCAGACGTTGTGCTGGTAGCAACGCCCAAAATTGTAGAGAGGAAAAAAGGCAGCCAGGAAGCAAGAGGAAATGTAGATGCAACACTGCCCTCTCAAAATCTCCCGCGCAGTAACACTCAAGACACCCTCTCCAGACGACTGGAATCTCTGCTTCCCAGAGCAGAGAGGAGGGGGGTACCAGTCGCTTTTCGTCAGGTAGGCGGTACGGCTCGCTTTTTCGATAACAACCAGCGGATTCGCTTTGATGTCAGCGCTCAATCTCAGGTCGAATTAGGGGCACCGACAAAAAGTGTCCCTCAAAAACAGCAGGCCAATCCAACACCTGCGCCCATCCAAAGCAGCCTCAAACTTTCTGGTGAATACCGCGCCCCAACCGGACAAACCAACCTGCAAGTTCAAGGGCAGAACCTGAGTGCAGTCGATGTCGATCGTTTAGCGAAGCTGCCAATAGACTTGTATGCAGGGCTGTTGGATGGCAACTTGGAAGTCCGATTCCAAAATGAAGAGCGAGCCACATTTCTGGGAACAGCTATCCTCAAAAATGTGAAAGCGCAGGTTGCAGAGGTGCCGCAACCGTTTAACAATGCCAACGGACTCGTGCGATTCAACGGATATGCGATCGCGCTGGAGAATGTCAGCGCTCTTTACGGTCAGGTTCCCGCAGTTGCCAATGGTGTTATTGATACCCAAGAAGAAAAGGGTGGGTACAACATTGCCGCCCAAGTGAAATCGGTTGCGATCGCGACTGCCCTCAATACTCTCAAAGTAGAGTCACCTTTCCCCGTAACTGGACAAGTCCGCGTTGACGTGCAGCTCAAAGGAGCGCTGGAAAAACCGATCCTCTCAGGAACCGTCGCCACCCTCCAGCCCACCGAAAAAGTGCCCCTAATCGTAGATAAGGTAAACTTTCGCGGCATCAGCGGTCAATTTCAGATGATCGATACCCTCCTCACCATTACCAACATCCGTGCCTTGCCTAGCGTTGGCGGCAGACTGGCTGGTAATGGTCGAATTCAGATGGGCGACAAAGGAGGATTGGTATTCGATGTCATCGGTCAAGACATTCCAGGGGATGCCGTTGCCCAGATTTACAACGCCAAGCCGAGCAATATCCAAATCGGCACCGTAGCCGCTAAAGCACAGCTTTTTGGCACTACCGGCAACCTCCAGACCGTCGTGCAAGTTCAGGCACCCCAAGCCACCTACCCAGGCAGTGGAGAAGTCATCGTTACTCAGGATAAAACCTACTTTCGCAACACGACTCTGAGGGTCGGGGCAGGCATCGTCAACGTGAAAGGTCAGGTGGCAGAGGGTCGCTGGGAAGTGGCAGGCGTTGCCGATGATGTTCAACTAGCACGTTTGGCAGAACTCCCGCCACAGTTGCAGTCAGCCCAGGCAGATGGGGCGTTTAATCTAGCGGGAAGTGTCAATTCTTTCCAAGCGGAAACGATTCGCGGCACCGCACAAGCGAATGTCCGGGTTGCTGGTGGCACCGTCAAGGCATCAAAAATTGCGCTGAATGCAGGGCGCTGGCAAGCTTCTGGGCAGGCTTCTGCTGTCCGGTTGAGGCAGCTAGCCCCGCAACTGCCGCCGCAATTCCAAAATCAAACCGCAAATGGTTCTTTTAACTTATCTGGAAGTCTAGCTGCCTTTAAACCCGAAACCATTAGCGGCACCGCATCGGTTCAACTGAATATTGGCGGGGGCAGCGTCAATGCCTCAAACGTTCGGCTTAACAACGGTCGCTGGCAAGCGTTTGGGCAAGCGTCTGGCGTTCAATTGGCAACGGTGTTGCCCCAATCACCCGTCCAAGGTCGGCTGAATAATGGTTCCTTCAACCTGTCAGGAAGTCTGGCGGCTTTCACCCCGGAAACGATTAGCGGGACTGCCCAAGGAAATATTCAGGTTGGCGGTGGTCGCGTCAGTGCCACCAACGTGGAGTTTGGCAACGGTCGCTGGCAAGCTTCTGGGCAAGCTTCTGACGTCCAGTTGGCAAAGGTGTTGCCCCAAATTCCGCCGCAATTCCGAGGTCAGCTAAATAATGCTTCCTTTAACGTTTCCGGTAGTCTGGAAAATGTCAGCGCCGAAACGATTAGCGGCACAGCTTCAGGGCGTCTGAATCTTGGCGGTGGCACCGTTACTGCCTCGACTGTCCAGTTTCAGAACGGTCGCTGGCAAGCTCGCGGACAAGCCTCTGGGGTACAACTAGCAAGGGTGTTTCCCGAACTGCCGCCGCAATTCCAAGGTCGGTTGAATAATAGTTCTTTTAATGTATCGGGAAGTCTGGGGGCGTTTAGCCCGCAAACCGTTACCGGAACAGCTTCTGGAAGCCTGAATGTGGGTGGGGGAACCGTCAGTGCCGCCAATGTAGAGTTTGGCGACGGTCGCTGGCAAGCTCGCGGACAAGCGTCTGAGGTTCAGTTAGCAACGCTATTTCCCGAACTGCCACCGCAATTCCAAGGTCAGCTGAATAATGGTTCTTTTAATGTATCGGGAAGTCTGGCGGCTTTTACGCCAGAAACTCTTAGCGGCACGGCTTCTGGAAGCCTGAACTTAGCTGGAGGCAGCGTCAGTGCCGCCAACGTACAGTTTGGCAATGGTCGCTGGCAAGCCTCTGGTGAGGCGTCCAATATCGAACTTGCTAGGGTGTTTCCGCAATCGCCCCAATTCCAAGGTCAGCTAAATAATGGTTCTTTTAATCTCTCCGGGAGTTTAGCCGCTTTCAGCCCCGAAACGATTACTGGCACGGCTTCTGGAAATCTGAACTTGGGTGAGGGAAGCGTCAGTGCAGCCAACGTACAGTTCGGCAACGGTCGCTGGCAAGCTTCTGGCGAGGCGAATGGGGTTCAGTTGGCAAAAGTATTTCCCCAGATGCCCCCGCAATTTCAAGGTCGGCTGAATAATAGTTCCTTCAACCTATCCGGCAGTTTGGCTGCCTTCACCCCGGCAACCCTGAACGGGACGATTTCTGGAAGTTTGAATGTGGGGGATGGCACCCTCACCGCCTCAAATGTCCAACTCCAAGACGGGCGCTTTGCGGGTTTAATTTCTGCTAACAATGTTGATCTAGAACAGCTTGCCGCAGCATTACCCGATTCCGTGACGGTTCCGGCGCTGCGAGGACGGGTGAGTGGCAACGTTGATGCTTCTGGGTCGCTGAGTGCTGTCAATCCGGCGGCTATCCGAGCAACCGGACAGTTGCGCGTCGAGGATTTTGCCGCCAATGACTTGGTGTTCGACCCCGTTCTCACCGGGCAAATCAATTTAGTCCCCGGACAGCCTAGTAGCGTTGAGCTGGCAGGCAATCAACAAGACCGGATTTCGCTGGTGTTGTCGCCTAGCTATCAACCCGTCTCTTTTTTAGTGAAGCGTGACGAGGTGCTGGCACAAGGCAACCGCGAGGGCGATTTGTTGGTGGTGGATGTGCAAAACGTTCCGCTCAAATTGTTGAAAGATTTAGCTCCCCAGAATGCCTTAGCAAGTCTACCGCCAGCGATCGCATCCCAACCCATCGAAGGTAAACTTTCTGGAGATTTTATTCTGAATCTCGCCAATTTTAATGTTGCCGGGAATGATGTAGCGATCGCTCAACCCGTCCTTGGCACCATTAAAGGCGATTTGCTAACCATCGGCAGTTTCCGCTATGCCAATGGTACCGCTACCTTGGATGGGGGAGAGTTCCGCCAAGGCGAAAGTCTATACGCCCTCGTCGGTAGCGTCACTCAAACCTCCAGCGGCCCAGAACTGAAAGGTTCGCTGAAAGTAGCTCAAGGAAAAATCCAAAACGTCCTCCCCCTCCTGCAAATCTTTGATTTACAAGATCTCGCCAGAGGCGGACAACCTCCTACCTATGCCAGCGCCGCCGAGGTTAAACCCCAACCCGTCGGTCTACCCAATGCTACCCTGGAAGCTCAACTGCGCCGCTTGTCAGAAATAGAAGCCATCCTTGCCGCCCAGAAAGAGGAACGGGAAGCTTCGCCCATCCCCGAACTCAAAGACCTCACCGGCAATTTCTCCGGCGGAATCAATGTAGCAGCTTCCCCTAGACAAGGCATTAACCTTGACTTTGACTTCGGCGGAAATAACTGGAAATGGGGCAGAGACGACCAGCCAAATCGGCTTTACACCGCTGATAATGTGATTGTCAAAGGCAGCTTCCAAAACGGCGTCCTCACCCTTCTGCCCTTACGAATTGAATCTGAAGAAACGCTGCTTGCCTTCACTGGCACCCTTGGCGGAACCGAACAAAGCGGTCAGCTGCGCCTGAGAAATGTCCCTGTCGCCCCATTCCAACAGTTCGCCAATTTACCAGTCGATATCACCGGGAATCTCAATGGAACCGCAACCCTAGCAGGCAGCATCAACAATCCCCAAGCCATCGGCGAACTGGCTCTCACCGATGCCACCCTGAACCAAACCGCCGTCCAAGCGGCGCGGGGCAGTTTCCGATACACCAATGCGCGTCTGACCTTCAGCAGCACCATCGCCACTGCCGAAGCTGGGGAGCAGGCAAGCCCGGAAGCTGGGGAGACTCGGCTCGATACTCAACCTGCAACAACTCCTCGTACCCCATCTCCAATCGCCAGTATCCCCTCGACGACTCAAATCACTGGCAGCATTCCCTTTTATCAGTTGCCCTTTGCCTCCGTTGCACCCGATAACAACCAACTCAGCCTGGATTTAAACGTTCAAAATGAGGGACTTTCCCTGTTAAACCTGCTTTCGCGTTCTGCTGTCACTTGGGTGGATGGTACCGGACAAGTGCAACTCAACGTTCAGGGTACGGTGAATCCAAATACGGGCAAATTAAACCAGCTTGTCGCTAACGGGATTGCGACTGTTGACGATGCCACTATCAAGGCGCAAGCTTTGCCCGAACCGCTCACCGATGTCAACGGTAGGGTCTTATTTAACTTTGACCGCATCCAAGTAGAAAACTTCCGGGGTGACTTTAGTGGTGGTGAAGTGGTCGCCTCCGGAGCCATCCCCATCTCAGGCACGGGGCAAGAGTCGGGGGATAAACTCACGGTTAGCCTTGAAAAACTCGCTGTAAATTTGAAAGGGTTATACTCAGGCGGCGTCAACGGCAACGTGGAGATTACTGGCTCGGCTCTCAATCCGCAAATTGGTGGTGAAGTGCGGCTTGCCGATGGTCGGGTGCTGATAGGAGAGACGGCAGGGGATGGCACAAACGGAACGGCTTCACCCGGTGGTGGTACCGCTACCCCATCATCGCCAACCTCTGACGAGCAACCCTTCACTCCCACATTTAATAACCTGCAACTGGCTTTAGACAAAGGCGTCGAAATCTCCCGCCCACCGCTGCTGAGTTTCCAGGCGACTGGTGGCTTTACTCTCAATGGCTCTTTGGATGAACCTCAGCCAAAGGGGACGATTCGGCTAACCAGGGGTCAGGTGAATCTGTTTACGACTCAGTTCCGCTTGGCACGCGGCTACGAACACACGGCTGAGTTTACCCCTAGTGAGGGACTTGACCCGGTTCTGGATATTCGGCTGGTCGCGTCTGTTTCCGAAGTAACCCGCAGCCGGATTGCTGACACAACCGCCACGGGTATTGTGAGTAGTGAAATTAGCGATGTTCCCGCTACCAATTTGGGGGCATTGCGAACGGTTCGCATTCAAGCCAGAGCCACAGGTTCGGCAAGTCAATTGGCAGATAATCTGGAGCTAACTAGTAATCCGCCTCGCAGCGAGAGCGAAATTGTCGCCCTTTTGGGTGGCGGCTTTGTGGAAACGCTGGGTCGAGGAGATACCACGCTAGGACTCGCAAACTTGGCAGGTTCGGCACTGTTGACACCTTTCCAAAATGTGGTGGGAGATGCGTTGGGATTGAGCGAGTTTCGCTTGTTCCCCACAGTAGTGAGGGATGAAAAGTCCCGCACTTCAACGTTGGGCTTGGCGGCAGAAGTTGGGGTTTCCGTCACTCCTAAGCTTTCTGCCTCTGTATCGAAGATTTTGACGGCTGATGAGCCTCCTGAGTTTGGTGTCACTTATCGAGTCAATAATGAGATTCTGCTGCGAGGTGGCACCGATTTGTCTGGGGAAACCAGGGGTGTTATCGAGTATGAAAAGCGCTTCTGAAAAAAAGGACTGAGGACTGAGGGCTGAGGACTGAGAAGTGAGGAGTAAGGAGTAAAAAGTGAGGGCTGAGGGCTGAGAAGTGAAAAGTGAGGGCTGAGGGCTGAGAAGTGAGGCGCGAGAAGTCAGAAGTGAGGGGTGAGAAGTGACTATCGAGAGAATTGCCAACGACCTAGCTGTAATGCGTTGAGTGTGGCAATATATTCCTCCAAGTTAAAAGAAGACTCCGTTTCTCTTTGGGGGAGGGTTTCTTCAATGACAAGCGGCAAACCCAACATCGCCGCAGACGTATTCACTAGACAGTTGCCCAAATTCGTGGCATCGTAGCCACCTTCTAACAACAGCAGGTAATGCCCACCCACAGAGGCGATCGCTTCTGCGACTAAACGGGTTAGGTTGTAGTAAAGTTGGGCACTCAGGCACAAGCCTGCACCAGGATCGTACAGGTAAAGATGATTGATATCATCCAAATGTCCATCAAACCCCGCCGACACAATCACGATGTCGGGTTTAGCCTGGGCAATTAGAGCCGGAATGATAGTTTGGAACAACGCCCAATACTGATCATCTGCTAGCTTCGCGGGTAGCGGCAGGTTAATAATGTTACCTTGTGCGCCAATATCCTCCAGATTGCCGGTTTGCGGGTAAAGCTCTTTACCAAACTGGTGGAGGGAGCAAAAAATGATACGCGGGTCGTCCTGTACGATATCTTGGGTGCCATCTCCGTGATGCAAGTCCCAATCCAAGATTAAAACACGCTCTACACCCTCTTTTTTTAAGCAATACTTGGCTGCGATCGCTGCATTATTAAATAAGCAGAAACCACCCGCTTGTTTGCGTCCGGCGTGGTGTCCAGGCGGACGATTTAAGCACAAAGCGCTTTGAATCTGACCGGACAAAATGCCTTTAAGGGCGCTAATTCCTGCCCCAGCGGAAATCAAGGCGGTTTTGTAAGAGCCGGGGCTTACATAGGTAGACTCAGCTAAATACCCGCCAGCCGCACTGATTGCCCGGACTTGAGCAATGTATTCCGATGTGTGTACCGCCTGTAAATCCTCTTCCGTTGCCGATTCTGGCTCAAGAAGAGTCATCTGCTGGCTTAACCCAAAATCTCTTAGCGCTGCCATTGCTGCTGTCAGGCGACTACTGGATTCCGGGTGGGGAACCGGACTAACGACTGGGTAAGGAAACTGAATTTGGTCTAACGTGTAAACTGGGTCAAGCAAATCTTGCCCCGCTACCCGGTGATATAAATTATTTCCTTCGACCCTAATTTGACCAGGATCGTGTATAGCAAAATCAGGCGTATAAATTAGGGCAATTGGCAACATCTTGGTCATCAGTTATTCGTTCTTAGTTATGAGTCCTCAGCTAACAACTAATGACTTTTTATCCATTACCCATTGTCCGAAAATGGCATTTATGGATTTTTTGCAGGACTTGTATCGCTGCTCATTGGCTTGCGCTTCATCAACCTGGGACTCATACCAATCGCTGTGCCAGCAGGAACTGGGTTTATCTTAGTTGGTTTAGGAGGAATTTTTGCTGTACCAACTCTCTATTTCAAAGAAAACCGGCTCTTACGAACTGTTGGAGCCATTGTGTTAATTGTGGCAGCCCTCATTTTTGCGTTTATTGGATTGAGTTCCTACTGGGCACATCTTGCTAACTTCTCGACGTGGCAAACCATGCCAAAGTAATTGCCGTAAAACGACTCCAGTAAACTTACAAGGAGTAATCCGATGATTACATATCGCACCGTTTCGATCGATGGTTTAGATATCTTTTATCGAGAAGCTGGTTCTCGCGATAATCCAACGATTCTGCTGTTGCACGGCTTCCCAACCTCATCTCATATGTTCCGCAATCTGATGCCCGCGCTTAGCGATCGCTTCCATCTCGTTGCTCCCGATTATCCGGGTTTTAGTAACAGTTCGATGCCAACTGTGGATGAGTTTGATTACACGTTCGATCATCTGGCACAGATCGTCGAGAAATTTATCGCTGCGATCGCTCTCAAGAAATATAGCCTTTACTTAATGGATTATGGTGTTCCGATTGGTTATCGGATTGCGGCTAAAGCTCCAGAGCGCGACACCGGGCACTTTGCGCTGGAAGAAGATGGGGATGCGATCGCAAACTACATCCGTCAATTTCTCGCGTCACGGCTTCAACCCATCCCTGCCTAATGAAAACAAAGAAACACTACTTTGATTTTTGTTGATTCTCTTAGGCTATGAAGTAAGCAATGAAAACGATTGAACGAGAAAGATACTCAACGTCAACAAAGTTTTAGAGGGTTTACAGATGAAGATTTTTGTTGCCGGAGCAACAGGAGCAATCGGTCGTCCGCTACTCAACCAATTACTTGCCAGAGGTCACGATGTTATAGCTCTAACCCGCTCCCCGGAAAGGGCACAGTCATTAGTGGCAGAGGGAATAGAGCCTGCGGTCGCGGATGTATTCGACGCTGATTCAGTTAAAGCGGCGATCGCCCGCGCTCAACCGGAAGTGGTGATTGAACAACTCACCGCCCTACCCAGGACTTACAGTGGTGAATCCATGAGTGCAGCAGCGCCTCTGAATACGCGCATTCGGTTAGAAGGGGGTGCCAACGTGCTGGCGGCTGCACAGGCAGCAGGGGTGCGCCGCTACCTGAGACAGTCGGTCGCCTTCTGGGGAATTCCCGGTACTGGATTGGCAGATGAGGAAACACCGTTATCGCTTGATGCCTCCCCCGCCGTTGCCGCCGAGGCTCGCCTCGTAACTGAGATTGAACACCGTTTATTGGAAACATCCAATCTCGAAGGAATTGCTTTACGCTATGGTTTCTTCTACGGACCCGGCACCTGGTTCAACCCCGATGGTGATGTAGCACAACAGGTACGACAGCAACAGTTCCCCATTGTGGGCAATGGCGAAGGTGTTTGGTCGTGGTTACACATTGAGGATGCAGCGATTGCCACAGTTGCAGCCGCAGAGCAGGGCAATCCTGGTGTTTATCTGATTGCGAACGATCGCCCTTTAGCGGTGCGCGAATGGCTCCCTGCGTTTGCTCGATCGCTGAATGCTCCACCACCGCCACAGGTATCAGTTGAGGATGCTCTGAAAAGGGATGGTGGTGCGGATATTGTTTACTACCAGACTCAGATGCGAGGCGTATCGAATGCCAAGGCAAAACGCGAACTGGATTTTCAGCCGCGATCGTTGGAGTGGATCGTTGACAGCGCCGTGGCTGATGCCAGTTAACGTTCTAGCATCCAGATGGCTATCGTAATCAGGAAGAATGAAGGCATCATGACAACTCAAAATGTAACCATTCCAGCCTTTTCAGGCGGCAGTTTTAACGCCTATCTATCAGCACCCGATACTCAGCCTCGTGCAGGGATTGTGCTGATTCAAGAAATTCTTGGGGTCAATCCGAATATGCGACAGACTGCCGATGATTATGCTAAGGCAGGCTATTTGGTACTGGTGCCGGATCTGTATTGGCGACTGGAACCCGATGTGCAACTCGATCCTGGCAAGGAGGAGCATTGGGCTAAAGCCTTTGAGCTACTTCGAGCATTTGATGTGGATAGCGGCGTAGAAGACCTCAAGGCCAGTCTATCTTTTCTGCGGCAGTATCCCAGCAGCACAGGCAAGGTCGGCAGTGTGGGCTTTTGTTTGGGCGGCAAACTGGCATATTTCATGGCAACACGCACCGATGCGGATGCCAACGTCAGTTACTACGGTGTTGAGATTGACAAGAATTTAGCCGAGGCGACAAAGATTCAGAAACCGCTGATATTGCATATAGGTGGAAATGATGAGTATGTGTCCCCAAGCGCTCAAACAACCATTCAGCAAGGACTGAAAGACAACCCTCTGGTCACAATCTATCGCTATGAAGGAGTGAGTCACGGGTTTAGCCGCATGAATAGTTCCGCTTATCGCCAAGAAGCCGCAGAATTAGCACGCGATCGCACGTTGGCGTTTTTAAAACAGCATTTAGGGTAGCGGGACTTAAACGCAAAGCGATTGAGATTTGGCGCACAAACAGCTATCAACTTCAACAAGTGTGAGGTAAAAGATGACAAAAGTTTTAATCGTTTACGCAACTGATTACGGCAATACCCAGAAGATGGCAGAAGCGGTAGCATCTGGTGTGACATCAGTTCCAGGTACTGAAGTGGCGGTAAAGTTTGTTGAGGATGTTACTGAAGATGATGTAATCGCCAGTGATGGTTTACTGAAGAGAGGCTGGAAGCTGCCAAGTATCATGGTGCGAATGTAACACGAGTGGCTGCTGCCTTAGCAGGCAAAGAATTGTTTGCCAAGTAAAAAACTCAGGACTAGCCCTCAGCAGGAAATAATGTCGCCTCGGAAACAATGTTGATGGGACAAGGATTGTTATCTACAATCCTTGTCCCATCAACAAACCCTGCTAAGTTAACTAGCTTGACAGTGCTACTTCAACAGATTGTTTACTGCCAATCAGTAGCTTAGCTAATTTTTCCTTAAGAGCCTCTGCTGATTCTACTGCTGGCATCATCCTAAGCATGAACTGCCAGGGTGGTTATAACATCAATATTTGGCAGAAACATACTTCTGGTGAACTACTCTATCGTGCAACTAATCCCAACGGGAATTTAAGTTTGGGCAGAGGAACTAGCCAAAGGACAGAAGGCGTTTGAGTGTATAAGTTTCGGAATAGAAACTATGAATATTGGGTGTGGGATGGTACGTTAGATAATCCGCAGGCTGGAACTTTAGAGGTGTATAAAAACAACCGGATCTTGATGCAGCGAGCTTGTAGGAAAAGTTGAATCCTAAGAGAGGGTGTTATTCTCTAATGCTCGAATTGCGAACACGATGAGCGAATGATTCAGCCGTTTTTCATCTGAAAATCAGAAGTTGGCAGTCGGATTCCGGTATTTTTGCTTACCTTGGGATGCACTTGCTTCGCCCATACTTTACACCCCATTTACATCTACCGAAAGAGTTCAATCAGGGGATTTTCTCAAGATGATTCACTCGTTCCTGGCTGAGTGGAAAAGCCTGAAGGATATCAAGCCGGAGCGATAGTGAAATACTAGGGCAATGTCTTTATCGCTCACTGGGCTTCAAAACTAAAGGAGGGAGATCCCAATGAGAACGGCTGTCGATTACATGATAGCTTTACGATCTCATGTCTAGTCCTGCCGTTGCACACGCCAGAATCATTAGACCTCATGATTCATGCAGGAGATATAAATATACCGCCAGGTAGAAATATAAGGTTTTCCGACATTTTTAGTGGATGAAACTCTGATTGGTATCTTAAGCTACGAATACAGGGAGCGATGTATGGGGACTTAATAATAAGGATTATTAAGTTTATAAGAATTGATGAAGCTGCTTCTGGTTGAATGTTGGCGACGGTAGGGAAGAATTTTAAAATTATCCCTCCATTTATATACCTAAATTTCTAACTACCGAGGTATATTTTTTTCCGCCATATATGCATTGCGCTTCTATTCCCATGCATAGGCGGCAACTACACCTGATTTCATACGGTTGTGCCCACTGCGATCGCTATCAGGGTGGAGATACATTGTTAATTAAGCAAGTACATAAAAGTTTATGCATGGGGAAATGCCACTTCACCCATAGCCTAAACAGCTCGGTAGAGGAAAGTTGCTATGTTTCAACATTTCACAGACAAAGCCGTTAGGGTAATTATGCTATCCCAGGAAGAAGCACGTCGCCTGGGACACAACCTCGTGGGCACCGAGCAACTCCTTTTAGGATTAATTGCAGAAGGCACGGGTGTGGCGGCTAAAGTTCTGATCGATCAAGGCATCACCCTCCAAGCATGCCGGATTGAGGTAGAAAAAATTATTGGTCGGGGGTCTCGCTTTGTACCCTCTGAAATTCCCTTCACTCCTAAGGTGAAGCGTGTTTTCGAGCAAGCCTTTCTGGAAGCAAAGGCTTTCGGACATAACTATGTAGGCCCGGAACACCTGCTGCTCGGGCTGATTCAAGAAGGGGAAGGGGTTGCCGCCAAAGTGCTGCAAAACCTGAACGCTGACCCCGATAACATCCGTACCGCCGTGATTCGGATGCTGGGAGATGTCACAGCTGTCTCTGCTGGCAGTGGAGAAGATCGTTCGACATCCGGACGTGGCGATCGCAAAACTGCAACGTTAGATGAGTTTGGCACGAATCTGACCGCACTCGCCGCACAAGGCAAGCTCGATCCGGTCGTCGGTCGCGCTAAAGAAATCGAACGCGCTATCCAGATTTTAGCTCGCCGCACCAAGAGCAACCCGGTGTTGATTGGAGAGCCAGGAGTTGGTAAAACTGCGATCGCGGAAGGTTTAGCTCAGCGGATTGTGAATAAAGACGTTCCTGGCTTCTTGGAAGATAAGCAAGTGATCGGTCTGGATATGGGTTCGCTGATCGCGGGTACTAAATTCCGGGGCGAATTTGAAGAACGCCTTAAGAAAATTGTGGATGAAGTTCGGACATCGGGGAACGTCATTCTGGTCATTGACGAAGTGCATACGCTGATTGGTACGGGGTCAACCGAAGGTGGCATGGATGCCGCGAATATCCTCAAGCCAGCATTAGCGCGAGGCGAGTTGCAGTGCATGGGAATGACCACCCTGGATGAATACCGCAAGCATATTGAGCGAGATGCTGCCTTAGAACGTCGCTTCCAGCCGATTATGGTAGGCGCACCCAGCGTCAGTGAAACCATCGAAATTTTATTTGGTCTGCGCGATCGCTACGAGCAGCACCATAAAGTTAAAATCTCTGATGTTGCTCTGGTTGCAGCCGCCAGCTTGAGCGATCGCTATATCTCAGACCGTTACTTGCCGGATAAGGCAATTGACCTGATTGATGAAGCGGGTTCTCGCGTCCATTTGAGAAACAGCAAGTCTTCTGGTAGTGGACAACTGAAGCGCGAACTGCGTGAAGTGACCAAAGAGAAAGAAGCGGTTGTGAAGGCTCAAGACTTTGATAAAGCGGGACAACTGCGCGATCGCGAGTTGGAACTTGAGGCACAATTGAAGGCGATTTCTGACAACAAAAAGGCAGAAGTGATTAACGCCGAAGACGCCCCAGTTGTGAACGAGGAAGACATCGCTCAAATCGTTGCTTCCTGGACTGGAGTTCCTGTCAGCAAACTCACCGAATCCGAATCGGAATTGCTGCTGCACTTAGAAGATACCTTGCACCAGCGTCTCATTGGTCAAGAGGAAGCCGTCACTGCCGCCTCTAAGGCGATTCGCCGCGCTCGTGTTGGGTTAAAAGACCCCAACCGACCCATCGCCAGCTTTATCTTCTCTGGACCCACCGGAGTCGGTAAGACGGAACTTGCGAAATCCTTAGCTGCTTACTTCTTCGGTTCCGAAGAAGCCATGATCCGTCTAGATATGTCGGAATTCATGGAAAGCCACACGGTTTCCAAGCTGATTGGTTCGCCTCCTGGATACGTGGGATACGACGAAGGCGGTCAGTTAACTGAAGCGGTGCGTCGCAAGCCTTACACGGTGGTATTATTCGACGAAATCGAAAAAGCTCACCCCGATGTGTTCAATATGCTGCTGCAACTCTTGGATGACGGTCGCCTGACCGATGCTCAAGGTCGCACAGTAGACTTCAAGAACACCTTGATTATCATGACTTCCAACGTCGGTTCTAAAGTCATTGAGAAAGGCGGCGGCGGTCTAGGCTTCGAGGTTACTGACAATCAATCTGAAGCGCAATACAACCACGTTCGCGCTTTGGTGAATGAAGAACTCAAGCAATACTTCCGTCCTGAGTTTCTCAATCGTCTCGACGAAATCATTGTCTTCCGTCAATTGACGAAGGACGAAGTGAAGCAAATTTCTGTAATCATGCTGCGCGAAATTGCCGAACGCTTGACCGAACAGGGAATTACGCTGGAAGTCAGCGATCGCTTCAAAGACCGTGTCGTAACCGAAGGCTATAGTCCTGCTTACGGTGCAAGACCGCTGCGTCGGGCGATTATGCGACTCCTGGAAGACAACTTGGCTGAAGCCATGCTATCTGGCACCATTCAAGATGGAGACACTGCCATCATTGATGTTGACGATGACGGTCAGATTCAGGTAGTCAAATCCGAACAGCGTGAGTTACTTCCTGTCGCCTAAGAGCATAAGTTCCGCAATTCATTAGCTAAGATTTAGCACTTTCATCCCCTGGCATTTCTGCCAGGGGATTTTTTTTGCAACCGTCCATTTCTGCTCAAAAAAGGCTGCTGGCGAGATGTAGCAATTAGAGCTAAAAATTTAAAATCCACAGAGGTTGGCGAGTCACAAGCGGGAGTTTCCGCGTCCTTGCGTCGTGGCGTTTAAGGAAACCAATCCAACTCTTATAAATATTTGTTGGGTTGACCGATGGTATGGGTTGCTGACAAGCGATACTTTCAGTGGGCTTCGCCAACGCATTCCCATAATGCACAGATGTAAATCCATGCCAAAATTCTATCTAGAATTGCAGGCGATCGCGTTCTGGAAAATCTAAGCAAAAAGGAATTTTTATGATTTCTGATTCAATTTTCTATACCTTCATAGATAGCCCTCTGGGACGTATCTTAATCGCGCAAAACTCAGTTGGGCTGGTGGCAATAGACTTTCAAGAAGGGCTAGCTGCAAAGTCTCCAGAAGCCACTTGGCATTTCCAAAAGAAGCTAGACGGTGACGCCGTTGAGCAACTTCAGGCATATTTCAATGGCGAATTGTATCAATTCACGCTACCACTTGCCCCCATAGGTACGGTGTTTCAACAGCAGGTTTGGAAAGCACTCCAGTCGATTCCTTACGGTCAAACGATATCTTATGGAGAAATAGCCAGAAAAATAGGATTGCCAACAGCAGCGCGTGCTGTCGGAGCCGCCAACGGTAAAAATCCTCTGTGTATTATTGTGCCTTGTCATCGTGTCATTGGCAGCAACGGCACACTTACAGGTTTTAGAGGTGGAGTCCGTCTTAAAGAAGGTTTACTAGAGCTTGAGCGCAGACATAGCGCAAAATCTAATCGGCAATTGACAATGGCTTTAAGCAACAGTTAAAGACGCGATCGCATTTTTTTGTTTCTGGAAGACCTTTTTTGATGCTGTCTTTAATGATGCGATTCTACTTTGTAGACGCTTTGCGATCGCCAATGCGAACCAGCTTAACTACTTATGACAGGCAGGTTACTCTGAAACTAGATATATTGAGAACTAATTTGGAATTAGAACTTATTTTGTAGAATTTGTCTAGCTTGCATCAGTAGGTAGAGGGGCTATTGTTTATAGCCTACAATTAGCTTATGCCTAGATTAGACATCATCCATGACGCTGTAAAAAATGCGCTGATGAAGGATGGCTGGACAATTACAGACGATCCCTATGTCATTCAGTATCGAAGAACAACGTTATACGCCGATCTAGGTGCTGAACGTCCGATCGCAGCTGAACGGGATAGCCAAAAGCTTGTGGTTGAAGTGAAAAGCTTTCTTGGTGCATCAAAAATACAAGACTTGAAAGAGGCTCTTGGTCAGTACGATATCTACCGTTATCTTCTGGAGGAAACAGCACCTGACCGTAAACTTTATGTTGCTGTCAGTACAGTTGCTCATAACACCTTTTTCAAGCAAGATGTAATTCAACTCATTCTCAATAGACATCAGCTTCCACTCATTGTCGTAAATATAGAAGCAGAGGAAATTACGCAATGGATAAATTAATTGAGTATCCCAAGTTGATTAAACAGATATTGTCTGAGTATGTAGAATTGTGCAACCGCCGTCCGAATCGAGACATCGAGACATTCTTGATTATGGATGAACCAAAGGGACATTATATCTGGATGAGTCTTGGTTGGCAGAAAGGCGATCGCATTGCTGGCATGACCGTCTATGTTCGTATTCGTGATAGTAAGTTTTGGATCGAAGAAGATTGGACTGAAGATGGCATTGCCACTGACTTAGTTCGTGCAGGTGTCCCCAAAGAAGATATTGTGTTAGCATTCCACGAGCCTAAGATGCGAGAGTACACAGATTTTGCAGTTGCATCGTAGCGACGGCGCAGGCTAATAAATTGATGGAGCGAACGAGACATATCGGTGGGGTTGCAAAGACGCGATTGCGTTTGCTCATCGCTATGTCTTCTTTTCTCAGCGCAAGTGCATCAACTGGCAAAAATGGAAGAGCTTTATCTACGGATGCTCAGCGACAGCTTAATGTCCGGTGCTATCGATCCTAGGATTAGCACCAGTTAGCCAGTCTTTCTGCAAAAGAAAAATGCTATACCAGGAATCAGTCCTAATTTTCAGATGCTAAAGCGGTATGAGACGGTTTTTTAACTTCTTTTTTACAAAAAATCTCCAGCAGCAAAATGATGAAACTGTTACTGTAGCTAATGATAGTGTTGTGGAGCTAAAGGATCGCTACTTCGCCGATTCTCCTATAAACAACCCGGAGAAAGATAGGTTCAAGCGCTGGTCTTTTGCCGAAAGAGTTGCACAAACCATTGACTCTCGAAGCGATCCAAGCAGCATCGTCATCGGAATTTATGGTCCTTGGGGCGACGGTAAAACAACTGTTCTCAATTTTATTGAACAATCTCTCAAAGAATCTCCAAATATCATTTGTGTTAAATTTAACCCTTGGCGATTCACAGACGAAGTTAATCTGATTAAGGGATTTTTCAAAGCTTTAGCAGAAGCAATCGGAAAATCAATAACCTCTCCTTCAGAAAAAGTTGGTGAATTGCTCGATAAATATTCAAGTGGTTTAACTGGCTTCAACTTAACTCTTTTTGATTCATTGCGATTCACTCCTGGTCAAGGCATTCAGAGTCTAGGTAAAACTCTCTCATCTGTTGAATTAGAAATTTTAAAGAAAAGGCTCGAATCCTTTTTAAAAAAGGAAGGCAAGCGTGTAGTTGTATTAATAGACGATATTGACAGAATTGATAAGAATGAAATACAAGCTGTATTTAAGCTTGTTAAGTTATCAGCAGATTTCGATAACACAGCTTATATTTTAGCCTTTGATGAGGAAATGGTAGCTACTGCACTAAGCGAAAAATATGGCTCCGGAGATATTCAAGCAGGAAGAAATTTTCTAGAGAAGATAATTCAGGTTCCATTAAATTTACCTAAAGCAGATCGGGTAGCTTTACTCGAATATTGTATTGAGGGAATTGAAGAGGTTCTTAGCGATACAGGTATTCAAATTTCCGAGGAAGAATTTCGGTATTACTTCCTTGAAAACTTTGTTAACGGTCTAGAAATTCGACTAAAAACACCAAGAATGACTAAACGATATGTAAATGCTCTTGCGTTTTCTCTACCTATTTTGAAGGGAGAAGTAAATTTACCAGATTTAATGTTAGTTGAAGGTTTGAGAATTTTCTATCCGGCGCTATACAATATTGTGAAAAATAAGCGTGATTATTTTTCAGGTTCACCATTGAGTTACGATAACTCTGAACAATTTAAACAGCGTAGTCTTGAGCTTATTAACAGGGGTGTTCAAAGTTTAACAGTTGAGGAGGCAGAAGCTGCTAAGAGTTTATTAAAAGCTTTGTTTCCACGCCTAAATCAGACTGGAATTCTTGGTATCACCGATTATTTTTCTAATTGGAGAGAAGAATGGGATATAGAGCAGCGTGTCTGTTCAGTTCACTACTTTGACCGATTTTTCTCCTATGCAATATCCGAAAATGATATCTCCGATCAAGAGCTTATTGCTTTTTTATCTAATTTGGAAAATATATCTATTCAAGAAATTATATCAAATATAAAGAGCTTTAATGGAGATCAAAAAAGTAATATTTTTGTAATAAAACTTAAAAATAAGATAAGAGAACTTTCTTCTTTAGCTTCTCAGAATCTCGCTTTAGCAATTTCCCTATTGGGAGATACCTTTCCAAAGGATAGGACGCTTATAGCTAACGCTTTCTCAGGTGCTGGGATACTCATTAGTCAACTCGTCAATAATATTGAGAATGATGATATCAAGATGGATATTGCGAGGCAAATAGTTTTGCAAGCAAATCCTATTTCCTTTGCGTTTGAGTGCTTTAAATGGTTGATACCAAGAGAGGAAGGCGAGAGAATAGAACGACCTCTTTCTAGCGATCAAGGTCGTGTTATAGGTGAAGCTTTTGCTCAAAGGATTAAACAACTTTCACAAGCATCTCCTCTCTACCTTCAATTTCCCGAAGATGCTCATAGCCTCATCTATGTATGGTCTTGCTGGGGTTCCGAAGATGAAGTTAAGCAGCATCTTGTAGAAACATTAAGTAGCAATCCTCAGAATGCTGTTGAATTTCTTAAATGTTATCTGCCGAACCTATGGAGTACAGCATATTATGGAACACGTAAAGGTAACTTTGAACGAACTCAATACGATGATTTAGCTAGACTTGTAGCTCCTAACCTCATCTACGAGCTTATTCGCAACATCTATGGCTCAGCTTTAGATAATCCTGAATATGATTCTGATAATCCTAAGCGTTCGTTGGAGCAAAAAGTTGTAAATCAATTTGCTTTAATTCATCAAATTGTCACAAAAAATACAGGAAACGGCGAAAATCAACAGAACCTGTAAGATAATGCCAAAGGAAGCGCAGTCAGCAGATCATTTTTATCTCCATTTATCAAGCAGTTGGGATTAACTTTAGATGGTAGTTATCCTGAAGCAGAAATGAGCGATCGCAATCTTGAATATTCCGCAAACGACGTTAGTTTAAGAATATCGTGTTGGGTTTTTGCGATCGCTTAGGCTGATTAATCGCTCCTAAAACTCGGCAAGTGGAAATCGATCGCCCCAGTCAGAGTTTAGATTCAACTACTTAATCAAACAAGCCATCTACCTTTTGACGAAAGGCAATCAAGGCATGATTGCTCGAAAACTCCTTCAGGTCTTCTAGTAATTGGTCTGATATCTCTTTTGACACAATGGTTTTGACTTCAATGTTGGTGTTATAGCCAGCGATATCTCCCATACGTTTACCGTGACTACCAGCGCCCTTGGCTGGAATAATGGTGTAGCCAGAAGCACCCAATCCGCTGAGCAGCTTAACTAGGCGATCTTGCAATACCGTTTCGCAAATGATCGTGACGAGATAGCCCTGGCTTTGAGAAGTGGTCATAAAAATTTTAGGAACAGTTGTGTACTCATTATTCCACGGCGCAGTTGCAGGCTGGGGGCAGGCATCTGAAAATCTACTTAAGGGCTGAGATCCCAGCGCTACGATTGAAATAGTTAGAGGATGTTTGAGAAGCTAGTTTTCTAGGGAAAAAACTCTCAGCGATCGCACATCCATACAATCGTGCGAGAAAACTTTAGATGAGTTAACCTGATTTCAAGTCCCTCTAGATAGTATTTTGCTCAAGATAAATTCAGAGGGATAGAACGCATTCCAGGCTGACAGATGAGTGGCGCTGCATTCAAGAGGAAGCTGTATGGACGCAGAAATTAAACCAGAAGACGCAACCAAAGCAACCAGCAATGCTCCAGAAATGGGCGGCGGTTTGCCCGTCGTGCAATATTGGGCAGAGCATACCCTATCACCCGAAGGGCCAAAACTCTGGCAAACGTTGTTGCATAAAAGTGCTTGCTTGTCCTGTGCTTGGGGAACGGGGGGACAAAAAGGCGGCTTCGCGAACGAGTTGGGGGAAACGATGCAACGCTGCGCCAAAAGCGTAGAGGCAATTTCCGCCGAGTTGCAACCAGCCGTCTCAAATCATTTCTTCGACAGCCACAGTATCACCGAACTTCAAGAGTTAACTTCCTTAGAAGCGGATCGCCTCGGTCGTCTCAGCTTTCCCGTCATTCTGCGCGAGGGAAAATCTCATTACGAGCGGATTTCCTGGGATGAGATTTACGAGATTAGCGAAGCTGGTTTTCGCAAGTCCCCGGAACGAGTCGCCTCCTATAGTTCTGGGAGATCGTCGAATGAAGCGGCTTATCTGCTGCAACTGATGATGCGATCGCTAGGGTCGAATCATTTGGCAGATTGCTCGGATTTGTGCCACGTCCCCTCGACAGTGGGACTGAAGCAGATGTTTGGCTCTGGCACGTCAATGGTGAGTCTGGATAGCCTGAAAAAGGCAGAATGCGTGGTGCTGATCGGGTCGAATGCACCTGCTAACCATCCGCGCTTGATGAACGAACTGATCGAGTTGCGCGATCGCGGTGGCAAAGTTATTGTTGTTAATCCAGTTATTGAAGTGGGGTTGGTTAAGTTTGCTTCCCCAGCATTTCCCCTCAAGTCGCTATTTACCGGATCGGAGATTTCCTCACTTTATCTGCAACCGATTCCCGGTAGCGATGTGGCGCTATTTATCGGCATCCAAAAAGCGCTAATTGAACGCAACTTAATTCAAACAGATTATCTTTGCGCCCATGCTGAGGGTTGGGAAGCGGTTGTCGATTATGCTAACTCTATTTCCTGGGATGCGATCGCTCAAACTTGCGGTGTTTCCCAAGAGGAGATCGAAGTCTCCGCAGAAATAATCGCCTCTTCAAAAGGTGTGGTGTTTGCTTGGGCGATGGGTGCAACGCAGCAAGAAAACGGCGTGGATAACATCTATGCGATCGCTAACACTGCTCTGCTGACAGGCAATGCAGGCAAAGACGGCGGCGGTACGATGCCCATCCGGGGACACTCCAACGTCCAGGGTTTTGGCTCGATGGGAGTGACAGTCCAACTCAAAAAAGAGATTCAAGAAGCGTTAGAGAAATTGCTGGGGCGATCGCTCAACCGCAACCCTGGATATCGCGATCGCGACTTAATTGATGCGGCTGATGCAGGCAAAGTAGACACCTTGATTTGCCTTGGTGGCAATCTGTATGCGGCGAACCCGGATTTAAATCAAGCAAAGCGAGCTTTAAGCAATATTGAAACCATTATCTACCTCGCCACCAAACCGAATTTAGGACAGTTTCACGGATTAGCGAAGAAAAATACCATCATCATTCCCGTATTTAACCGCTTTGAAAATCCGCACCAAACTACGACTGAATCGGGCAACAACTTTGTGCGGCTGAATGATGTTGGTAAAACCCATCTCAAGGATGCATATTTGATTTCCGAGGTGGAATTTCTCACACAATTGGCGCATTGCATTCTTGGCAGCGATCCGGTTGATTGGCGCAAACTTCAAGATACCAAATATGTCCGTCAACTGATTGCCAAAACGATTCCTGGCTTTGAGCAGATGGCAACGATTGATGAAACCAAGGAAGAATTCACCATCGCCGGACGCATTTTCAATGAACCTAAATTTGCTACACCGTCCGGTAAAGCGAATATGTTTGTCACGCCATTACCAGAATTGCATTTACCGGAAGCAAAAGAGTTTGGAGTAACGGAATCTACCCAGAGCATTGTATTAGCATTGATGACGGGACGCAGCTACTCGCAACATAACACGGTAGTTTATAAACAAGGCGACAAATATCGCGGAATGCCGCACCGAAATTGCATTTTAATGAACCCATCTGATGCAAAACAAGCAGGATGGCAAGAGCATCAACGAGTGACGGTGCAAGGCGATGCAGGCAAGTTAGAGAATGTTGAAATTATCTTTGGTGCTGTGCGTCAGGGAGCAGCAATGATGTTCTATCCCGAAGTTAACATCATCTTCAAAGCGCGTATAGATAAGCAGTCTGGGATACCTGCGTTTAAGCGCGTTCCGGTTGTAGTTTACTAATTGTGTCTTATATGGAAAGAGGAGACTCGATTCGTCTCATTAGCGCAAGAGTTGTTACACGCTCCGAGCGAGAAGTCTATGAAGAGGGTTGAGCCAGAGATGGAAGATGAGATGCGATCAGAATATGACTTACAGAGCCTACGAGTCAGAAATTTAGGTTCTAAAAGAAAGAGTTTTAGAGGGATAATTGTTCGCTAAAAACCTGAGACAAAAGAGATGCTTACCAAGTCCAATTCAGTGAATGAAGCTCTACAGTTTTTAATGAAAATTATGAAGTGAAACCACGACAAAAAATGACAGTTATGTAGCGATTGAGATTGCCAGGGAGCCAATTAACAGTTTAAACTTGATTTAGACTGGATTAATAATTAAAAGTTGTCCTTGCGTATGAGCTTTGAAGAAGATATAGCCAAACTCAACCAATACTATTTCTTTCGAGAATTCACTTTCTCTAAGAACACTTTTCGTCCAACACCAACGGAAGAAGTTGAACTCGCTGATAATGTTATCTGGCTAGACGATATTCTGAACATCTACCAATTAAAAGAGCGCCAAGCCCCCAGCAACACAAGTCCTGACAAGGAACAACGGTGGTTTGAGCAGAAAGTTTTAGGCAAAGCAACGCGACAAATACGCGATACTCTCAATTATCTCAAGAACCATAAAGATATTTACCTTCAGAATCACCGAGGACATGCTTTCAATGTTACAGTCTCGTCGTTAGAGTCTGTACATAAGCTCGTTTTGTATAAAGCTCACGAAGCTCTTCCAGAAAGCTGTAGAAAGCAGAAACACTATAGAAGCCAGACGGCAGGTTTAATACATCTAATTCCAGCGGATGATTATTTGGGGACACTTCGGACGTTGCTTACACCTGCTGAAGTTTCAGATTATCTTGCGTTTCGAGAAAAACTGATAACCAATTGGGAGGAGGATGTTTTAAATCTGCCCGAACAGGCATTAGTTGGTCAGTATTTATCTGGTATCTCGAATGAAAAGCCTAAATTTGTATTTGTTGAGTATCTTCGGAAACTTCAACACAGAGCTGATGAGTGGGATATGACAGGAGTGATAAATGTTTTTCCTGAACGTGTGACAACTGATAATGTTTCAACTGACTACTATTACATTGTGAAAGAAATTGCCAAATTGATGAGAAATGAATTACGAGAGTTAAAAACACGATTCCAGCTATCAATGGAGAAAGCAAGCGCTAATGAATTTGTGTTGCCGTACAGGATGGCAATACCACGTACAGGCTGCGGGTTTGTGTTTATTCCTTTAACAGATGACTTCATTGAGCATCGTCTACAATTTCTCCAAAATTTTACCTATGCACACAAATATGATCAAAGACTACCAAAGTGTATCGGTGTTTCTTTCGCGCCAGAAGAAGATGGATGGTATTCAGTAGAGTGGTGCTATATAGAGTGTCCGTGGCAAGAAGATCCTGAGATGGAAAATAGGCTGCGACAGAACAATCCATTTGGCGAAGTACGAGCTGTAGAACTTAGTCAGTATACATTTGGCAGTGTAGAAGAGTAATCTACTGTGTAAATCGCGGCATAACAATTCGGTTGCAGCCGAAAGTCCTTGGTGTGGAGTTCAAGGCTATCAGCTACCGCTGAACTGGGTCGTTAAACAACCAAAAGGAAATCGCTTCTTTCACCTCTCTTAATACAGTTTATGCTGAGTTAGAATCCAGACAATCTGCTTACTCGACAAATTTATGTCAAACTTGCTGAGGACATCGGCGCAAGGAGTAGTGATACTTTAGGTATTTTTATCGGTTGGCGAGTTGGCGAATTTTGTAACATAAGAGAAGTCCAATTACCAGTTCCGGTAGGCTATGGAACCCTTAGTTGACAGAATTGTTAAGAAATTACATCATCTGTCTCAATCCAAATTACATTATGTGCTTAATTTTATTAAATTTTTGTCCTGGCAAGAAGAACGCTCAAATCAGTTAGATGTTGGTGAGTTTATAGCAGGAATTTACGGCTCTACCTTTGAAAATATTGCAGATCAGCTAGCTGACGAACTAGCCAGAAGTGTTGGAACGAATGTACCTTTATTATTCGATTATGCGGTCAGCCGTGTAGGAATCTACGAGGAGCATCCATAACGTTGATCTATCTCGTAGAGACGAATGCCCTGTTGCGCCTTAGCGATCGCAACTTTGACTCTCTGGCCGCTTGAGTGCGCTCGCGCGATGTCTGTAGGATGATTATTCAGTCAATTCAAGCCAGTAAAGTACATCTTTTACGGTATGGTGATACTCGCTATCATGTGAATAACAGCGTATGCCTACCGCAGAACAGGCTCTTGCCTGTGTCAGAGTATGCCAGATGCTCTCAAATGGATATCAGCCTATTCATGTATTTCGGTATAACCAGAACACCAAGATAGTGTTTATCCTTGCTGGTGTAACTGAGAGTTTGAAAATTCTAATTTTTTCCGATGGTCAAGGTCGCTTTAATGATGAAGCCTGACTTTAGCAAAATGACCCGTCAAGAACTGAGAGCCTATGTTTTGGCTCACCGAGAGGATGATGAAGCAATTGAGGCTCTGATTAAACGCAGGAATCCTAATAGCCAAAAATATCGATTTCCTAAGACGGAAGAAGATTTGAGGGAAATGGAAGAGATCCTAAAGGGAAAACTGGGTAGCAGTTGAGAAGCTTTTTAACACTTGCTTTAAAATTGAATATTTTGATTTTATTGAGTCCTTGACCAGGCGAAAAGAACGCACAAACCAGTTAGAGGACAGTTAGTTTGAAGCAGAAATAAGCGATCGCATCTTCAGATTTTTTGAATTTGCAACTTGGGCAAACGCGATCCAGACTGAGATAAGGATTCATTTCGGAGCGAAATCGGATGCCAAATTTGATTGACAGAATTACAGTTAATCCGAAGCAGTGTGGAGGTCGTCCCTGCATTCGGGGTATGAGAATTCGGGTATCAGATGTGCTGGACTTGTTTGCGGCTGGTTTAAGTGCCGAAGAAATATTGGAGGAAATGCCCGATCTGGAAATGGAGGATCTGAAAGCAGCACTCACCTACGCGGCGCGTAAAGTCGATCATCCAGTTCTGGTGGCATGACGATTTGGGTAGATGCACAACTGTCGCCTGGAATTGCACCCTGGATCGCGAATACATTTGGGGTGACAGCAGTAGCCTTGCGCGATATTGGTCTGAGAGATGCTGAAGATTATGAGATTTTTGAGGCAGCAAAAGCGCAAGGAGCGATCGTTATAACCAAGGACAGAGATTTTGTTGATTTGGTCGCTCGCTACGGGGTACCTCCACAAATTATCTGGCTGACGTGTGGCAATACATCAAATACGCGATTGCGAGAGATTTTGAGTGCAACATTGCCAGACGCTTTGGAGCTTTTGCGCTCAGGCGAGATGTTAGTGGAGATTAGCGGGGATTAGTCCATCAACGGAAGGACTAGCGATCGCTAGGTGATATTTTATTCGCACAAACCAGTTAGATGGCAGTTAGTCTAAAGCAGAAATAGGCGATCGCAACTTTGACCCTCTCGCTGCTTGAGTGCGATCGCGCGATGTCTGTAGGATAATTATTCAATTCAAGCCAGTCAAATACATCTTTTACGGTATGGTGATACTCGGTATCATGTCAATAACAGCCTATGCCTACCGCCGAAAAGGCTCTTGCCTGCGTCGGAGTATGACAGAGGCTCTTCTTAAATGGATAATTATGGCTAAACTGGCTTGAGCCTGCCGTCCCTTGCTAACTCGTACTTGCTGCACCAGGGCTGGATTGAGAAAGCTCCCAGATGTCCAATTTTACATAAACGATAGTAGCCATAGGCTGTTTGGCACCCTGGAAAATCGCGGGGCAAATTGCGCCATTTAATTCCATTATCTGCTCGGTAGACAATAGCATTCAAAATCTCTCGTAAGTTAACCTCTCAGTGTTTACAAATCAGTGTTTACCAAAAGGCTTGGCACAAAGTAACAAAGGTTCAATCTGTTGCGGTTCCTCATCGTTAAAGTCACTGTCGTAAAAGGGTTGACTCATTTATTACATCTTGTATCGATTATTTGATCTCCTGCTATATACTCGCTTCATATCTATTTACCAACTGTCTCTTACATCTCAAGTTTTCAGCCCATCAATTAACTACAGAAATACTTTGCTGATTCGCGTGTTTGCTTAGTAATTGTTAATTTTTTTACTAACTTTACTGTAAAGCAAAAAAAAATGCTATGACTTGTTCGCTCAAATTTAAACAAACTAATCTCGACTCGCTCAAACCTGAATCTGTTTATAAAAAAATATTGCTCATTAAAAATTATTAAGGACTAATTTAGATTAACAAGGGAATACCGTAGTTTTGCGGTTGTTGTCAATAACTTGCTGATTGTTAATATATCAATAAGCAATTAATTGAGATAGCTAGATATGGAAAATAAAATTAAGCTCGGTCAAGTTACCCAAGTCGGCTTTGGGACAATTATGGCACTGATGGTTGGTATAGGTATTACTTCCAAAATCAGTACAAATACTTTGGTAGAAGCAGTAGATTGGGTAACACACACTTATGAAGTTAAAGATAAACTGGGGGGGTTGGAAAAAAATCTAGTTGATGCAGAAACAGGGCAAAGAGGTTTCATTATTACGGGGAAAGACACTTTTTTGGAACCTTATAATAAAGCTCTTGAAATAATAAATAAAGATTTCAAGGAAATACAAAAACTTATACAAGACAACCCCAAACAATTGGAAAATTTGGCTAATGTTGAAGATTTGTCTCAAGAAAAAATTTCAGAATTAGCGGAAACTATTTCTTTAAAGAAAGCAGGTAAAGAAACAGAATTAAGAGCTTTAGTGCTTTCTGGTAAAGGGAAGCAAGTTATGGATCATCTTCGCGAAGAGATTGGCGAAATGATTGCCATAGAAAATGAACTACTGGATAAAAGGAAAGAAGAAGCTAAACGAGCCGAAGAAATATCAAATTTTATTTCTTTAGGCGGCACTGCTGCTGCAATAGGTTTAGCTTGTTTTACTTTATGGTTTATTTCTAAAAAGGTTGTCCGACCGATTAATGACGTGACTAGTGCGCTGGCTAGTTCTTCTACAGAAATTTCTACTGCTGTAGAAGAACAAGAACGTATAGCAACCAACCAAGCTGTTGCCGTTAATCAAGCCTGTGCAACGATGAATGAATTAAATGCATCAGCTCGGCAAGCATCAGAACAAGCAGAGGCATCGCTAGAAAGTGCAAGACAACTATTAGTCTTAGCAGAATCATCAACCAAAGGTGCAAATCAAGTATTAGCTTTAGCAGAATCATCAACCAAAGGTGCAAATCAAGTATTAGCTTTAGCAGAATCATCAGCAACAGGTTCGCGGCAGGTACTATCCTTAGCTGCATCAGGCAATCAATCTGTCATAAAAACTGTAAATGGAATGTCAGAATTGAAAGAAAAAGTTGTCGCGATCGCAGACCATATTGTGAGTTTAAGCGAACAAGCTAATCAGATTGGCAACATTAGCGCCTTAGTTACAGGCATATCTAATCAGACAAATATGCTGGCATTAAATGCCGCAGTAGAAGCTGTACGTGCAGGAGAAAACAGTAAAGGTTTTACAGTTATTGCTAGCGAAATTCGCAAATTAGCCGATCAAAGCAAAAAGTCAGCGGAAAAAATCAATACGTTGATTTCCGATATTCAAAAAGCAATAAATTTAACAGTGGTAGTGACAGAACGGGGCAAAAAAAATGCCGATGAAACTATTGAAATGTCCAGAGAAACAGCCGATGCTTTTGCTAAAGTGGCTCAAGCAATTAATGATGTGGTCTTAGAATCCTCCACAAATGTTACCCAGGCAATTAATGATATTGTGTTGGAAGCGTATGGCAGCGTAATTCAAGCAATTGAGGAAGTTGTTTTAAACAATCAACAGGACTCAATAGCAGCAATTAATGATGTTGTGTTACGCAGTCAGCAAATTTCTCTCACTGCTAAGCAGCAAGCTCTGGCGATTGAGCAAGTGGTAGAAGTGATGAATAATTTGAAACAAGGATCGGTAGAAACAGCAAGTGGTTTAGAGCAAACTAAAATTGGGATGCAAATGGTGAATCAATCAGCGCTTAATCTCAATGCGGTGGTTTAGTTGGACAGATTATAAACTGCTATACGTTTAAGTCATCCTCAGTAAGAGGGTCGCGACTGCGATGACAAAATAAAGCCGAGAGAGTGCTGTGATGAGTAACAATATCGATATAGAACTGCTGCATCTGTTCTAGAAGCTGCACATCCTGCATCAACAGAAAACCACGCGGGTCAGCCGTTAGGGAATTCTAGTTATCAGCAATTGGGCAACCTGTGGCTGTGGTCAACTTTTCGCGATCGCTCATAGATATCCTTACTTAACCTTGTTTAAGTCAAACTCTTAATGACTTCGTTAAATTAACCACGCTCATAACGACTCCGAATTGACAAGAGCAAGTTTTGGCAATTTCGGAACCATTAGGGACTCGTCGGAACATCACTTGAAGGCGTTTGAGATTAACGACTGGGAGCAGCTCAAATTCTACAGGCTTTAAGCTGTGCCATCCATTCCCCAAATCCCACACGGCGAAAGCGAGTAGGCTGGGTTTTAGTAGGTTCCAGAACTTGCCAAGAGTGCCAGGGAAAATGACCGATTGGGAGAACACTGCCATTAGAAGCGGACTCTTTGGCGGTTAAATCATTAAATTTGAGCCAAGTTCCGTTTTGCTTCCATCCCACAGCTTCTCCGAACTTGGTATAATCTCGATTCACTTGAGAACTTTCCCAAATTTGCCGCTGAATGCCGAACCCAAAGCGATCGCCACTTGCTTGTCGCCAAAGTTGATCTAGCGTTTTGAGATGTTTGCAAGGCATCGCCCGGATTTGTTCGGGTGTAATCTCGTCTACAGTCTGCTCAAGTGCCTTGGCATCCCCAGGAATCACCGCCTCTTTAAATAGATAACTGGTTGCCGAATCCATCCAGCGCCAATCCTGAGCTTGTGCTGCTTGCTTCAAATCGTAGGAAGGCCAAAAGCAACCCTGTTTAGAAATTGCACCATTTGTCATAGTGGCGTTGCAAAGCCGTGCATCGCGAAATCCCGTAATCCCCGTATCGGTCAAATCCGCTCGATCGAGATAAGCCGGATCGTGCTTCAGTTCGCTGAAGTCAGCCCCTACCAGTTTTGCCCCAATCAAATTTGCTCCCTGCAAATCAGCATCTCTAAAACGGGCACCATTCAGGCTAGCGTTGCTTAAGTCGGCCTCCCGGAGGATTGTGCCAGAGAAATTGGCTCTGGTAGCCTGAGTACCGGAGAGCAAAGCATTGGTTAAATTTGCTTGGCGCAGGTCGGTGTCAACCAGGCGAGTAGCCGCACCAGAGAAGTCTGCCCCTTGGAGGTTTGCCCGTCGCAGATTCGCCTCCGATAAATCTGCCTCTCGGAAAATTTGGCGGGAAAAATCGGTACCGGCTAAGTTTTTACCATTCCATTGCACAGCCCTCAAGTCAGGAATCTTCTCATAGCTACGCAGACGATGCCAGTGGGAGAAGTTCACTAAGGCAAAGATAGCGATCGCACTTCCTCCCAATCCTCCCAAGATCCACCACAAACTTTTTTTGTGCCACATCCTTAATTACCCGAAGTAGGAATTTTGCAAGCCTATCCTAAGCCACAAGTGAGAAAGTCGGCTTATTCAACCAACGTATGGATCGAGGGGGCGTTTACAAACGTATTTTTATAGCTTCTGGGTCACTTTCACCCGCGAAACGAACCGCGATCGCTAAAGTAAGAATTACAGCGCTCGCTATCTAGGACAAAGTTCGGGATGATGTAGTGCTGAACAAAATTGGCAGGAAGTCACGATGAAAACACGCGCGGCGATCGCTTGGGAAACTGGAAAGCCCTTAGAAATTGAAGAAATTGACCTAGAAGGGCCAAAAGCTGGAGAGGTTTTGGTTCGGATTGTTGCCACAGGCGTTTGCCACACAGATGCATTTACGCTGTCTGGTAAAGATCCAGAGGGCATTTTCCCAACGATTTTGGGGCATGAAGGCGGCGGGATTGTGGAAGAAGTGGGTGCTGGCGTCACCAGCGTGCAACCAGGCGACCATGTAATTCCGCTGTATACGCCAGAGTGCGGGCAATGCAAGTTTTGTCTGTCTGGAAAAACGAATCTGTGTCAGGCAATTCGCGCCACGCAAGGCAAAGGATTGATGCCCGATGGAACTAGCCGATTCAGCAAGAACGGTGAAACTATCTATCACTATATGGGTACCAGTACGTTCAGCGAATACACCGTATTGCCCGAAATTGCGATCGCCAAAATCAACAAAGCCGCGCCGTTAGAAAAAGTCTGTCTCTTGGGATGTGGGGTTACCACAGGCATTGGTGCTGTATTGAACACGGCGAAAGTGGAACCCGGCTCAACGGTTGCGGTGTTTGGTTTGGGAGGAATTGGGTTAAGCGTCGTTCAGGGAGCCGTAATGGCTCAAGCAGGGCGGATTATTGGCATAGATGTCAATCCCAGCAAGTTTGAACTGGCGATGCAGTTAGGCGCGACGGAATGCATCAATCCCAAAGACTACGAGCATCCAATTCAGCAAGTGATTGTCGAACTTACGGATGGCGGTGCTGACTACACCTTTGAGTGCATCGGAAATGTCAATTTGATGCGAGCTGCCCTTGAAGCTTGTCATAAAGGTTGGGGAGAATCAACGATTATTGGGGTTGCGGGTGCAGGAGAAGAAATTAGCACTCGTCCCTTCCAACTGGTTACGGGGCGCGTGTGGCGGGGTTCTGCCTTTGGAGGAGTGAAAGGGCGATCGCAACTTCCCGGCTATGTAGATAGGTATCTCGCAGGCGAAATTAAGCTGGATGAATTCATCACTCAGACGATGCCACTAGAGGAAATTAACACAGCGTTCGATTTGATGCACGCGGGTAAGAGCATTCGTTCCGTGATTCTCTATTCGTAATATCATGTCCGGCTTGCCCATAATTAAGAGAACCCCAATTTTTGCTCCCCTCCTCGCCTGCGGGGAGGGGCTGGGGGTGGGGTTCTTGTCTATCGCGCAGAATTTGGTATGCAGCATTATCAGTCATGAACCAACCCGTCCCGACAAACCTCACCTTAGTCAGCCGCAACCGGAGTTTTGGTGGCTCGCAATCTGTCTACCGCCATTACTCCACCGTCCTCGACTGCGAGATGAATTTTGGCGTGTATCTTCCTCCGCAAGCTGAATCGCAATCTTGTCCGGTACTCTATTGGCTCAGTGGATTAACCTGCACCGAACAAAATTTCATCAGTAAGGCAGGCGCACAGCAATTTGCAGCGCAATACGGTGTCATTGTGATTGCTCCCGATACCAGTCCGCGCGGCTGTAATGTCCCTGGAGAGGAAGATAGCTGGGACTTGGGAACGGGTGCGGGATTCTATGTTAATGCCACGCAAATGCCTTGGGCAAAGCATTACCGGATGTATGACTATGTAGTTTCAGAATTACCGGATGCGATCGCTGCCAACTTCCCTGTAATGCCAATTCGCGGCATTTTCGGACATTCGATGGGTGGATATGGTGCTTTAGCGATCGCCCTAAAAAATCCCGGAATGTTTAAAAGTGTCTCCGCCTTTTCTCCGATTGTTACCCCCAGCCTCGTCCCCTGGGGACAAAAAGCGTTTCAGAATTATTTGGGCACCGATAAATCTGACTGGCTAGCTTACGATCCGATGCATTTAATTAAATCTGCTCCAGAAAGATTACCCATTTTGATCGATCAGGGAGATGCAGATCAATTTCTAGGCGAACAATTGCAACCCGAAACTTTTGCACAAGCTTGTGCAGAAGTCAATCATCCCCAGACTCTTCGCATACAACCCGGTTACGATCACAGTTACTATTTCATTGCCTCATTTATTGGCGATCATTTCGCTCACCACGCGGCGGCTTTGGCTCAACCAGGCTGATGCCGATACATCCGCGACTCGCCCAGTCTTGTCTTTCGCTGCGCCTATGTTTTTAACTTGTTCAGGGACGTGAGATCCTAGAGAAAGTAAATATGGTCAATAGAGTCTCACCAGAATGGAACAGAATCGTAAGCCAACAGTTGTAATCACGGGTGCCTCCTCAGGGGTTGGTTTGTACGCTGCAAAAGCGCTTGCGAAACGGGGATGGCACGTAGTCATGGCTTGTCGGGATTTGGACAAGGGGCAAAAAGCTGCCGAAACCGTGGAAATTCCCCAAGACAGCTACACCCTGATGCACCTCGACCTAGCGTCTTTGGAGAGCGTTCGCCAGTTTGTGAATAACTTCAGAGCCAGCGGCAAGTCCCTGGATGCTTTGGTGTGTAACGCCGCAGTTTATCTACCTTTATTAAAAGAACCATTACGCAGTGCCGAAGGCTACGAACTGAGCGTGGCGACAAATCACCTCGGTCATTTCCTGCTGTGCAACCTGATGTTGGAGGATCTGAAAAAGTCCTCTTATGGCGATCGCAGACTCGTGATTTTGGGAACCGTAACGGCAAATCCGAAGGAGTTGGGAGGCAAGATTCCGATTCCAGCGCCTCCAGATTTAGGAAATCTCCAAGGCTTTGAAGCTGGTTTCAAAGAGCCAATTTCAATGATTAACGGCAAGAAGTTTAAACCCGGAAAAGCGTACAAAGACAGCAAGCTTTGCAACGTTTTGACAATGCGGGAACTGCATCGGCGCTATCACTCTGAAACTGGCATCACCTTCAATTCTCTCTATCCGGGATGCGTTGCAGATACGCCTTTGTTCCGCAACCACTATCCTCTATTTCGGAAAATATTCCCGCTGTTCCAAAAGAACATCACCGGGGGATATGTGTCTCAGGAGCTAGCAGGGGAGAGGGTTGGCGCGATCGTTGCCGATCCTGAATACAAGGAATCTGGGATGTATTGGAGTTGGGGAAATCGCCAGAAACCCGGTCGTCAATCTTTTGTGCAAGAGGTTTCTGACGAAGCTAGCGATGATAACAAAGCGCAAAAGCTGTGGGATTTAAGCGCCAAGTTAGTTGGAGTCGCGTAACGTAGGCTGGGCGTTACTGATTTGTTTGTCATTGTTCAATATAGCTCTCTGGTTTTGATGTTTCGGCAGACAACATCAAAACCAACGCTAAACCTGTAATAGCAGCACTCATAGGAGGTAGAATCGTTGCCCCGCCCAAGGCAGACGCTGCAATCCACCAACCCGATCTCGAAATTTGCCGCAGCAACAACCATTGTGCAAATCCAACTATTGCTCCATCGATTGCACCTATCATAGATAGGTTAAAAAACTCTTCCCAACTATTAATACCAGATGTTATAAATGCCTCAAAAAATGCCTCAAAAAAATAAGATAGTGCGTTTGCAGATGCAGAGTAACTCGCTAACACAGATACAGGTAAAGCTATCGCACCGCCTAAAGTAGACGCTGCAATCCACAAACTAGCTCTCTTAATTCGCCGCTTTAACAACAACCATTGGAAGAACCCCAAAACAGCCCATACAACAGTCCAGCCAAGGGGAAAACCGTTGCTGCCCAAACCTCCCGTCAAAAGTGATACGAAAATGCCAGCAACAATTCCAAGCAAACTACCTATAGTAGATAGAGCAATCCAACCAACCCAAAACTTCCAGTCCATTGTCTTTTGCGTTAGTAAATTAGAGGATTTATTCATAAACTTTTATAAAAAATTAAGATTTGGATTTTAGCTGGGTTCCATCTGATGCAGGTGTAAAGTACAAATTTATTCGCTCATTTGCCAAATTTCAGGTGCCCGCAATGAATTGTCATGGAACCAGGCAGAAATACTGATTTCAAGCTTTCTATAAGAGTGCTTGAACTCAACAGTAGGGTCTGAAGCTTAACGGGTCAGGATGCAAAGTGATTTAAGGGGTGGAGTAAAGCTGACTGTCATTCTTTCGGTGGGTATTTTACCCAACACAGGAAATAGCCTCAAAGTTATTCGCTTTGAGGCTATTTTCATCCAAACTGTTAATTGAAGTAGGACGATCGCGGCTTTTTTATCGCTAGTTATTGACCAGAAGCCTCCGGACTATCGGCAGCAGGGTTTTGTTGACTGCTGGATGTGGGATCTGTTGCACTCGATTCATCTTGAGCCGGAGTGCGATCGCTCTCACTTTCGGACTGTGTGGGAGCAGTTTGTGTCGAAGGTGCTTGTTGAGCCTCAGGCTGCTTTGGCTCAGCATTGGGCACAGTAATGTTGATGTTAGGTGCCGGAGCTTGCTGTTGAGGTGCCGGAGCCTGCTGTTGAGGTGCTGGAGCTTGCTGTTGAGGAACTGGAACCAAAACATCCCTAGTTCTTTCAATGATCGTGGTTTCTTTTCTAGGAGCTTGCTTTGCTTCAGGAGCTGGCTTCGCTTCAGGAGCTGGCTTGGCATCTGGTTGTCTAGGAACCACAATATTTGGGATAACCGGAGCGGGTGCGTCATTCCGTTGGTTTAAAAAGAACCAAGTACCAGCGGCCAAGCCGACCAGCGAAGTCAGGAGCAAGCCAATTACCAAGCCACTCGCGGCATTGTTGTTATCCCGAACCGCTAAATTCTCTTCTTGGTAGCTGCGCTCGGAGACTCGCCCGCTAACGTAACCATCCCGGTAGGAGTCAGCGTTAGGTTTAACAACGCCATTATTAACTGTTTCTGTTCGCGTTACGTTGGTGTGAGTATGACCGTTAGCGTCATTGTAAGAATCCTGACGAACTTCACGGTTATAAGTTTGGTAATCCTTTGGATTAGTCATAGCTGTTGATAAACTCCAAAAAAATGTAGATAAAATAGAACCTTGAAAGTCTGTCGGCGTGACGCACTTTCTTTCAAAAAAGAATTCTTAGCTTTGTTGTAGTTTAATTCGCTACTTCTGCTTGAATTGTTTTCAGAATAACTTTTGCAAACGCACGAATGGCTCTATCTCAAGAGCGTATTCTTACTTCTATCAAAGGACTGACTGTTTCAATAACTGCTATAAGCTATTAGCGAAAGCTGATAGATATAGAGCAAGCTTAGTCAAGGGAAACTACTTTCAATTAAAAAAGTATCTTTACTAAATCTTTATTTTTTTATGGGCAATCTTTACTAAATATTTATAGATAAAAACAACCAGTTATGCTGAGTATTAAGCCATTTGTAGCGGTGAGCGTTTATAGAGAAATGGCACTGACATAAGGAGAAATGCGAGAATTCGTAAGTTTGTTCCGTGCGACTAAGCGTTACCCAACATTTCAAAGGGTTTGGCTGGGTTCGTCGAAGGAAATCCAGCCTACGAGGTTCAGGCTTAAGTCAGTGACTCATACTAAAGGTAAAAATCAAGCCGTAACCAGCAACGGTAGCGATCGCGTCTGGGAATCCACTATCGTCAACGAGAATCTAGATGAAGTATTCCCCAAATCGCTATTGATGCCAAGCAATCCGGGAGAGCGATCGCACTCTTTCGCTATTCAAGACACCGACACACCGAAGACAATATTCTTTCAAAAGGATAAATAAATTAGTAATCGACATTAGGCAATATGTGTCTTTGCCTTGTGTTCTGCCAAATTGGGAGCCTTTTTAAACCAGTCTATCAAAGTTGCAATATCACGACGCTCTGTAGTCAACAGTCCAAGTTCTTCGCGGTAATCATCCGACTTACGAGGCTTGGAGCAAAGAACATTACAACTTCCCACTACAGCAAAATTTTCACATAAAAACACTTTTGCATGAGTGCCAATAAGCTTAAGCCTAAATGTATTAGGATAGCTTTTTCGTAGTTTTTGCAACTCATTTATGGCGTTGTATTGCCAAGGCATCGGCGTACTGAAACTCCAATATCCATTTCCAGGTTTAATTATGCTGCCTATGTCTCGTTGAAAGCCCCAACCCATGTCTATATGAACTTCTCGCTCTAAGCAATCTATCATCCCTTGAATCATCTCATCATTGATGCCGTACCGAGTAATCCAGGGATTGACGATAATCACCTGCTTTCTAGCTTCCTTCAAGACTTTTAGGCACTGGTTTCGATGACCCGAATGACCAATCACTACCCTTGACTCATCAGGTTGATCTTCCAAAAGTCGCTGGTAAGTTGCAGCAACTTTTCGATCCACATTGTTGTAGAGTGCTGCAACTGACAACATTACTTGCTCTGAACGCTGTCGCAGGTCGGCTAGCTGTCTGATAACCGAGAAAACATCGCTATGCAGCTCTGCCCGGAAGTCTGCTAAGTCACATAATTCTGGATGTTCCTCAAAAGGAAAATTGGCTAACACCATTTAGAGATTAACTCCTTCGCTTTAAGTGGGATGCTTCATAGCGTATCTGGCTCACCTGGTTGCAGTCTCCTCACGACCGTGAGTAATATCGTGAGTAGTCTCTTTACAGCAGTCTTGTTAAAGTCAGATTTAAGAACTTTGCGGAGACTGTGATCCATGCGATCTATCTCAAACCCGCCTGAAGATAAATTTTTAGAAGCGCCTAACTACTGGAATTTAGAAAAACTGTATATAGATTTAGCTAGAGTCAACGGTGGAAAACCGATTACTCCAAAGCAGAAATATTTGTTAAAGGGAATCCTTCTATACAACAGTCCTAGTGAGATAGCCAAGATATGTGGCTATGGAGGGAAGAATCCTGCTGAGTCAGTTAAACAGACTTTACAACCAGTTTATCAACTCATAAAAACTCTGTACAATATCCCGAGTGAAACGCGCATAGTTTATAACAAGCTTCCTTTTCTCCTTAATGAATACTCTTTGAGGAACAAGAATCAGCTACAGAATCACTTTCAAGTAACTCATATTTCGGAATGTTCTCAAGAAACAGAGCAAAATGAGCAGCTAGCCACTACTTCTTCAGATAATCCAACTTGGCAAACCATAGAAGATGTCACGCTATATATAGAAAAATTTTTTCAGCACTGTGAGCAAGAAGAGTATATCAAGGCTTTATACACAATTTTTGATGGTGATAATTATGACAACTGTGTATATAAGTTTTTGTGGTTGCATGGCTACAACGCTCTTATAGTGAGTCTGTATGAGCGGTTGTTGCAGTCATGGCAACCAAGAAAGTCAGAAAAGTGGGAATTTGAGATTGCTCTTACTTGTTTGGGTGGTGCTTACCATCGCTTAGGAGAATACCAGAGGGCAATTGATTACTACGAGCATTCTTTGGAAATCGCACTGGAGATCGACGATATAAACGGTGTAGCTGGTTCTCTAGTGAATCTAGGTTTGGTCTATGATTCCCTAGAGCAATACCAGGAAGCAATTGAGTACAGCTATCGAGGGCTATATATGGCACGAAAGATTGGTAATAGAGAATTTGCAGCCAATGCGCTGCATAATCTAGGTTCTATTCACAACTCCCTAGAGCATTACCATCTAGCTATTGACTACTATTACCACTCTCTAGAAATTAAACAGAACTTAGGCAACGAGCAGGAGGATGCGAGTTCTTTAATTAATATAGGCAACGCTTACCGAAATTTGGGGGAATACCAGCAGGCGCTTGAATTCCTTCCACAGGGAATAAAAATTGCACGCCAGAACGGTCATCACGAATTTGAAGCTAATGGTTGGTTTAATTTGGGACTTACTTTAGAAAATCTAGATCAAGAGTCAGAAGCTATCCTTGCTTATAAAAATGCTTATGCACTCTTTAAAGAAAGGGGATTTGATGCAGAAGCAGAGGATTGCAAGAATGCGATTCAGGCTCTTTCTGAAAGCATCCATGATGACGAGGATTGAGCGCTCGTTTCCTCCTCAAACTCAAAGCATCCTCCCCTACCACCCACAAACTCAGCAGAAAAAGTGACAATCAAGCTATAACTAGCAAAGGATAAAGTCATGGCTGAAGTAGAAATCTATAGCGCAAGCGTGTGTCCCTATGCCCATCGGACGCGGTTGGCGCTGCTTGAGAAAGGTGTAGAGTTTAAACTGACCGAGATTGACTTGCACAATAAGCCGGAGTGGTTCGCGGATGTCTCGCCTTATGGCAAAGTTCCAGTAATTAAATACGGTAGCGATCGCATCTGGGAATCCACTATCATCTCTTTTCGAGCAACAGTCGCAATTTCCCTAACTGGAAGATTTCTTTAATAAATAATGTTCTACCGTCCCTTTGTCATCTTGATAAGTCTTTGAGTAATTTTCGTCGAGGTAAGTGTTGAATTGACTGTTACTCTTAAATGTTTCAATCCATCTTGCTAGGACAATTTGTTCGGGACGATACTTTTTCAAAACAGCAATAATATCATCGAAAGTCAAATTTCCCGATTTTAATCGTTTATCTGACATGACGGCAAGTTCTGGAGGAACCGGCAAACCCGCATAAAAAGCGTATATGGGACGATCCGTGAATATCCATTGAGTGGAATCCTTGTGTTTCAACACTAGATTCATAACTTCAAGACTTTTGGGTGGTCTTCCTTTAGGCTTAGCAGGAATCGCAATCATAGAGACAATCAAAAGTGCTGTGGCTAAGAGGGGAAAAATTAGCTTTTTGAAGTTTAAAGATTTTGGATTACAATTCCACCCTTCTGGAAAAAAATTAATGACTAAAGCAACTCCATAGCCAGCTAACCAGCAGATGGGAATCGCCAGTAAAGGATAGTAGTGATACCAAACAGGTTTATGCTTGAGGAGAATTAGGCTAGCAGTCACTAGCCATGTTATAGGAAAAATTCCCTCTCTTTGTTTTTTAAATAAAATTGCTAAGCAACCAATAAACGCAAAAAATACATAGTCATAGTCTTGCTGAATAAAGTAAGGTAAATTTTCAATATTATTAAAGGTTGATTGACCTTGAATTCTATCCCCAAAGTGTGCTTGAACTAGCTGTTCATAATTAAAAGCTTGAAAAATTAAGCTAACTCCTAGATAGATAACTGCAATAAAAATTAACCATAAAAGCAGAGGAGATAAAACAGAGGACGGAAAGAAGTTTTTTGATTTACTTCCCTCCGGTTCTCGGAGTTTAAAATCCAGCAGATAAAAAATCATTAAAGGAACCAGAAATATAGTAAATAGTTTCGTTTGCAAAGATACTGCTAAAACGGCTCCTGATAAAATAATGAAACGTTTACGACGCTGCCATTTGTAGAGAGTTAGCAAATAAACAGAGAGCATTGCCAGAGATAAAGAGGGAATCCCAATCATCACGGAAATGCTGAGTCTAAGAAATAGCCATGAGGTGAAGAGTAATAGTGTAGCAACAAGAGCAGGTATTTTTCCTAAAGAGAAGCGTAGAATTTGATAAAAAGACCAAATTAGAAGTGCTGAAAAGAGTATAACCAACACCCGTGCCGCAAAGACTGAATATCCAAATATATTAAACCAATAGGATAAAAAGACAGTGAATAGAGGTGGTTGATCGTTCCATATCTGCGTGTATAGAGAAAAGCCTTGCGAGTATAAAAACGCTTTTATTAAATTTAATCCCTCGTCATAATCGAATTCAAAGGCTTGTTGAACTGGTCTGATGGCAAGTACAAAGCCAACATAGAGAAATAGGATGAATATGTGAAAAAAGATAGTTTTTAAATAGGTCATGTTTAATAAAAATTTTAAGTTTATAGGCAGCGAAAGCCTAAAGTTGGTAATTTATGAGCGGCTAATGGTAAATGAAGAGGATATTTTTAATACATTTTAAAAACTAATTGCACTTCGGAACCCCACCCCAACCCTCCCCGTTTACGGGGAGGGAGAAAAGAGAAAGGGAGAAATCCTAGTTAAGGGTGGTTTATATAAATTTTCACAAGTGAGATGTGCCTAATTAAATAACTAGCAGATAAACCTTATGTGGATTTTTAGGTAATCGGTGAAATTAATCAAGGGTCTGTATTATGTATCTGACCTTATTACCTCGACCTCACCAATGATTGCTTGGGTTCCTGGGGAATTTCCGACCGCATCGCGGACTTCCAATGCTTGTCCGTTGCTGGGCGAATACCACCCTACCTCAAGACGGTAGCGATTAGGTGGTGTACCGGGTGTAACTGTAAGTTTATGAACATCCCGTAGGACTGTCCCTGAAGTTACTTTATCTGTGAAAAAATAACCATCCAGCGGACGTGCATCGGAACGGTTTTGCAGGTTTCCTTGCGTGTCGCGCAGACTGATGTTAATGGTCATATCAGGGGGCATCGGTGCTAAAAATTTCCAATAGAATGTCACTACCAGCGCTTCATCGGGCAAGAGTTTAGAAGTATTCAGGTCATAACCGAGCAATTGTACCTGCTTGCTAAAAGACAAAGAAAGCGGAACCTGAATGCGTTCTAAATCCTCCGGTAAAGGCACCGGGCCAGGATACACTCGTGCATAGTCAATATCGTGCAATCGTGCCGCATACAACGGTTGCTGAGGGTCAAAGTAAGCGATCGCTTTTGGTTCTGGCAACTGACGCTGAAATTGGTTGTAGTACAATACCACGCGATTCGCTGTCGTCCAAGGTTGAGGATCGGGCAGAATATCTTTTTCGATCGGTAAAGTTTGACCGTGAAAATAGGCGGCAAATGAGGAACTATACCAACTGGCGACTTTGATTTCTTTTGCATTCGGTAACTGATTCAACCATTTAGCCGCTAAGTCGAGACCCTCGCCTTGACCGATCATAAATATCTGTTTGGCAGCACCCGAACCACCTATCAGAGGGTTGTAATAGCTTAGGTAATAAGGATAGTAGGGGATAAGGACGATAAGTTGTAATCCGAAAAGCGCGATCGCTGTCATTACGCCTCGGTTGATTCCCCGTTTACCGATGTGATGCTTCCCGAAGCGACGCCGCAGTGCCTCCGCACCGCGTCCGACCCAAACCACCATTTCTAGCCAGCCAACCGCAGATAGCAGTGCTAGCACTGGCAAGAAAAGATTAATGTAACGGTCAATCTTACTGTCGCTGACTGAGAGGATCAGCAGCACGCACAAGGGAACTAAAGCGAGTGCTGTTACTTCCGGCATCTTCTTTTGATGACGCCGCAGCTTGGGGATTAGCAATATCGCTAAAAATGCCAGCAACCCCACTTGCAGCACGGGAGAGAGACGATACGCCAGCACTAGCGGATAAAAAAGTAGTCCCGGCGAATCAGTGATTTGCCCTAAAAAGAAAAGTACGCCTCTGGCTGACTCTTTCAACAGACCTTTATAAATCTGCGCCACAACATAGGAGGGGGACACCCACATCGCAGGCCAAATTAGAACGATTGTCCCTAAAATGCTCAATCCCCACCACCTGAGATCCGCCAACTGCTGCTTCCAACCCCTTTGAGGAAAGCTGGGTCGCCAGATTCCCGACTCAATTAGCGCTATCCAGAGGGCAACAGCAGGCAAGATAAATAAAGCTGTCACTTTTGTCGCTGTCGCCAGTCCCATAAATACCCCAGAGGCGACAAGCAACTGGCGACGATAGCGGTAGCGATCGCTCCGCAGATACAGTAAAAACAGCAGCAACGCCAAAATACTAAAATCCGCCATCAGCGCGTCAGTCGTGAGGTAGCGCTGATAAGCCAAAAAGAAGGGTTCGAGTAGCAGTAGGCTAAGAGAGCATAGCGAGACGGATTGCCCCAACAGCCGCTTCGAGAGGATATAAAAACCCACCATACACGCTGAAGCGATCGCACCCTGTAGCAAGCGCGGCAGCACGTAGAAGAAAATGGGGAACTGAACTTGGTTGAAACAGGCATCCAGGTCTAGTGGCTGATTCAGACCTAGCAAACTTGGGAAGTGCTTTTGCAACCGACAATTCGCTAACATACTGCTGCCAATCACCCACATATTGGTGACGCCTGGATGATGACGGCGATAGGTGCCAGTTAAATCTCCCTCCAGCAAGTTCTGTATAAAGGTGCTACCGCGAGTCATCCACAGCACTTCATCAGAATTGATGGGAACGGTAATTGCCAGGATGCGTAGCGTCAGCGACACCAGAAAGATGCCGAGCAAAAGAGGAGAGCCTTTTATTTTGATCAATAGAAGTATGTGACTTTAAATTAATAGCCCATTCTCCGACTTTTAGAGGCTGTTTGTAAACATCGGTGAGCAGATAGCCTTGATCTAGCAGTTCTATATAATTCCGAAATGCGAAATCCCCGGATTCTTCAAGAATTCGGGGATTTAAAACTGTTAGGCTCTCATACCTTAAATAGGATTGCCCTATTAAGCTTGATTCGTGATAAAAAAAGTTTACTTCCCAGACAACAGTAACTCTATCACTTCAAACGCCCAGAACGTAGGATGCTTACAATTAGCCACAAACCCAGGAAGCTAGCAGCAGCAAATAGACCATTGCTTAACAATGATAGCCCCCCGCCTGTTTGAGCATTACTGGAGATAATCGCCGCCCCGATGATTAGCGAACCCACGACAACACTAAAGGAAAGGCGGTTAGCAGAGTTCTCCAAACTTCGGCGAAATGGGATGATATCTGGCATCTTGATATTCCACTTCAAAGTTTCAGAAGTGATTCTTTCGAGTAGCAACTCCACTTGGCGGGGAGATTCTAAAGATAAACTTTTAATATCTAAAGCTGTTCTCAGCAAAGCTTGTAACGGGTCGTCTCCAAATAGTTGACGCCGGAATAAATCGGTCATCAAAGGCTTAATTTCCTCAATGAGATTCAAGTCTGGGTCAAATAAATGGCCTGTGCCCTCCAAATTTGCTAGCGTTTTTGAATATAATCCCATATTGCTAGGCAACCGGATTTTATTGTCGCGGGCGACTTGCAACACTTCATAAAAAACTTGACTCAAATTGATTTGCGACAGACTCAGGTTGTAATACTTTCGTAACAACTTTTCAAAGTCGCTTTCTAACTTCGCTAAATTTGCTGGTTGAGCCGATTCAGCTAATTGCAAAGTCAACTGACTACAGCGACGGGCATCAATATTTGCGATCGCTAACAGCATCTCCGTTAAAATCTGCTGAGTCCGGGGGTCTAGTCGCCCGATCATCCCAAAGTCAAGCAGCGCTACGCGACCATCTCTCAGATAAAAAATATTGCCTGGATGCGGGTCAGCGTGAAAGAAGCCGTCAAGATACAACTGTTGAAAGAAAACGCGACACAGTAGCCGAGTGATGTCTCGCCGCTGGTCGCTGGGGCTTTTACCGTCGTTGATTTGCTCGAAATTTGCCTCTAGCAACGGTACCCCATCTAGCCATTCCAGTACCAATAGCTTTTGGGTGGTTAACTGCCAAATAATTTCCGGAATCACCACCTGCTTCGGGTCAAACCAGCGGCTGGTCGATAAATTGCGGCGTAGCTGGTTGGTGAAATTGGCTTCTTGGGTAAAATCAAGCTCAGCCAGCAAAGCATTAGAAAATTCGTTCGCTAAAGCGACAATATCGATATCTGGCCCAATATCGGTGCGAGCAACTAAATCGGCTAAACCTTTAATGATGGAAATATCTTGAGAGATAATCGCATCAATTCCCGGTCGCTGCACCTTCAGAGCCACTTCCCGCCCATCTGCTAAGGTGGCGCGATGCGTCTGAGCAATTGAACCAGCAGCAACCGCCACCGGGTTGATGGTGCTGAAAACCTCCTCCATCGGACGATCCAATTGCTTCCGAATCACTACTTCAACCTCTGACCAAGGCACGGGCGGTACCTCAGATTGAAGCGTTGACAGTTTTTCAATGTAGTCCGCCGAGAGTAAGTCAGGGCGAGTCGAGAGCAGTTGCCCCAGCTTGACATAGACGGGACCCAAATCCACTAAGATGTTGCGAAGGACGGCGGGAGTCGGCAGCCTCGGTTCATCAGCTTTGCCGCCGGTCAAGAGCCGTCTCATGTAGTCCCAACCGTTGCGGAAGACGACCTCAAGGATTTCTCTTTGGCGAGAAGTGGTTTGGGTTAAGGAAAACACGGGTTTTAAGGGATAGCTAATGGAATCATGGAAGTCTGGCTAATGGGTCTTGAACAATTCGCAATTCGCCATTAGCCATCATCCCTCTTATTAATACTTCATACTTCCAACTTCTGCCTTCCGTTGGAGGGTAGATTACAGCAACTTTTCAAGCTTCGGATCGGTTCGTAGCAACTCAAGAACCTTTTTGATTTCTTGGGTGCGGTCTTTTTGGACAATCAGCGTGACATTGCGATCGCGCACAATCACTACATCCTCCATCCCAATCGTCACGATTACCTCATCCTCACCCTCGGCGTAGAGAATCGCCCCTTGGGTATCCATTCCCACGTGAGTCGCCAGTTCCACGTTTGGTTTGTCCCCTTTCAGCAACCGTTCGATGGCGTTCCAATCTCCTAAATCGTCCCACCCGAAAGACACTGGCAGCACATAAGCGAGCTGCGTCTTCTCCATCAGCGCATAGTCGATACTCTTCTTCGGCATCTGAGAGTAAGCTGCGACACCTTTCTCTTCGAGAAGACTAATAATTTCCGGCGCGTAAGTGCGAAGTTCATCTAGCACTACCCCAGCTTGGAAGATGAACATTCCGCTGTTCCAGCTGAATTGACCTGTTGCCAGAAACTCCTCCGCCGTCGGGCGGTCGGGTTTTTCCGTGAATCGGCTGACGCGGTAGGTGGGAAACTCCCCAACCTTGCCAGTTTCTTCTCCTTGCTCAATGTAACCGTAGCCCGTAGATGGATAATTCGGCTTAATCCCCAATGTCACAATCGACGGCTGAGTTGCTGCCAAAGTAGCACCGGCTTCCAGCGTTTGTTGAAAAGCCTTCTCGTCTGCAATCCAATGGTCGGCGGGGAAAAAGCCGACAACCGCGTTTTCTCCATACCGCTTGGCAATTTCCAGTGTTGTCCAAGCGACCGCTGGGGCAGTATCGCGCCCCTCTGGTTCTACCAGCAAATTTTCTACGGGTAGCTGGGGCAGTTGTTCTTTCACCCCATCTGCCAGCAAAGCCGAAGTAACGACCCATAGCTTCTCCCAGCCTCCAGCCAGAGATAACAGCCGGTCGGCAGTTGCTTGCAGTAAACTCTTACCGCTGCCATCCAAACTTAAAAACTGCTTGGGTCGGTGCTTGCGGCTGAGAGGCCAGAAGCGTTCCCCTTTACCACCGGCGAGAATGACAGGTATTAGCGATTGGTTCATTTTTGGCTTTAGCGATTCTTTTCGGCTCTATGTTAACCTTGACGCGATCGCGATCGCTGTTTAACCTTTGTGCTTGCTCCCGATCAAACGCCTCGTGCAACTTCTCCTCACTTTCTGTAGAAACCAACCTGTAGAAACAAGCTTAAGGCACCGCTGCAATGTCATTTCCTTTGGGAGATGGAGAACCTAAAGTTATAATCCACCTTGGAAATAAGTCTCCAGAAAGATACATATAGTCTGCGGTTGTGGTGATGAGGTAAACGTGGAAGAAGGTATCAAACAGTCTCAAACCAGTCCAGACCACGAAACGTCTAAAGGTTCTAGCAATCAGCAGGCACCCCGTACAGATGCCGTTGATGACGATTCCGACACCTCACCCCAATCGCAGACAAGCGATGTGGCAAATGAGGTTTCGCCCCAAAAAAACAACTTGGGGCGGCGCTTGTTATGGATCGCTGTCTTTATCATCACAGCAACCGTTTCTGCCACAGTGGGAGCAACTTTAGCACTGATTACCCCTTTGTCGCCGATCGTTGCCTCCCAGACTTCAGGAGAAAAAACTGCGACAGATGGATGGGGTAGAGGTTTTCAGTACCGTCTGGCGCGACCCGTCAATATCCTGGTTATGGGAATTGACCGCCTCCACAACTCACCAGATAATTCGCCGGATAATTTCACCGGCAACAGCGATACGATGCTGCTGTTACGGTTAGACCCGACTGACCATTCAGTAAAAATGCTTTCCATTCCACGAGATACGCGAGTGGAAATTCCGGGCGTTGGTTTTAACAAGATCAACCAGGCGAATGTCAACGGGGGCGCAGCCTTATCCGCACGAGTTGTCAGCCGTACCCTAAACAATGTCCAGATCGATCGATACGTGCGAGTCACCACCGATGCCTTTCGGGAGTTGGTGGATTTGGTGGGCGGCATTGAGGTATTTGTTCCTCGCCAGATGTCCTATGTAGACGAAACCCAAAAACTCAAAATCGATCTTTCCCCAGGCTGGCAAACTCTCAATGGCGACCAAGCAGAACAGTTTGCGCGGTTCCGGAATGACAAGAACGGCGATATTGGTCGGGTGCAGCGACAGCAAGCCCTTCTCAAGTCGTTGCGGCAGCGTCTGACGAACCCAGCCGTATTGCCTCGCTTGCCTCAACTGATCCGGGTGATGTGGAAGTACGTTGACACGAATCTCAGCTTAGAAGAAACCCTAGCGCTGGCAAATTTTGGCATCAACTTGGAGCAAGATGATTTCAAAATGGTGTTGTTGCCCGGTCGATTCAGCGACCCCCAGGAGTACATTGCCAGCTATTGGATTCTGGATTCCGAGGGGAGAGATCGCATCATGCGCCAATATTTTGGGCAAGAAACGACTCTTGCCTCTGTAGAGGAAAGCCGTTCTCTTAGCACCCTGAGAATCGCAATCCAAAATGCCACCGAGCAGCCTGGTATCGCTTATCGCGTTTCTGAATATCTGGCGGCGAAAGGATTTGTAAATGTTTATGTTGTCAATGATTGGCCCGACCGCGAACGCCAAACTCAAATTATTGTCCAGCAAGGCGACTTAACAAAAGCAGCGGCTTTGAAAAGAGTGCTGGGCGTCGGTCATATTGAAGCGGCTTCTATCGGTGATTTGGAATCTGAGATTACCCTACGAGTGGGTGAAGACTGGCTCGATACAATGAAAAATGTACAATAAAAAATTGAAAAGCTGCCTTATTTTTATCTTTGATTGCAGACGAAGCTGGAGAGCCTTAAAAAGAACAACTTGCTTTTTAAATTTTTGATTAATCCTATGCAACCTTTAACTTCAAAAGCTATTAAAAATTTTGTGGTGCGCGTGCTTAGCGGTATCTTGCTATTAGCTTTGGCATGGCTGTGGGTGATGTTGAGCGCTACTCCTGCTTTTGCTCAGGCAGGGACAATTAATTACACCAATATTAATTTGGAAAATCGGGATTTCTCGAATGCTGATTTAGTTGGTGGTGTATTTGTCGCAGCTGAAATGCGAGGAACAAACTTCCAGGGAGCTGACCTTACCAATGCGATTCTGACCAAGGGAGTGTTATTAAAAGCAAATCTGGAAGGAGCAAACCTGACTGGGGCTTTGGTAGACCGAGTAACGTTGGATGAAGCTAATTTAACCAACGCGATTTTAGCGGAAGCAACGTTGACGCGGACTCGCTTTTACGACACCATCATTACGGGCGCTGATTTTACGGATGCACTAATTGACCGCTACGAAGTGGCTCAACTCTGTCAGCGAGCAGAAGGTGTGAACCCAGTAACGGGTATTGCTACGCGAGACAGCTTAGGCTGTCGCTAAACGGTCGTTCGCCAATTGTTGCATAGGCTCCCAGTTGAGGACATCTTGGAGCAATGCCTGATAGCCTGCGACATTTGGGTGGAGTCCGTCTTCGGTAAGATGCGATCGCCACCAATCTTCACCCCGATTCATCCACAGCTCGAAAATATCCAGATAGGGAATCTGTCGCGCCTGACACGCTAGCCGCGTTGCTTCTTTATACCGATATTGATCGCCGTGATTGTAGTAAAAACAGTCCAAAAATGGCATTTTCGCCTCATCTACCGGCACCATCCCCACAAAGAGTACCGGACAGAATCTTTGGGTTAGCGTTGCGGTAGCGCTCTGAGTACATCGCTCCAGCAACAAATCCATTTCTGCTTTGAAAACTTCAAAATCGGTAAAATTCCGCCCAGTCGGTCGAGCCAACCGAGCCGAATCATTGACCCCGACTGATAGAATAATTGCATCGGGTACGCGATTTCTCAGCTCACCGCGATGGCGAAACTCCTGCTCTAACCGCTGTTGCACTTGGCTGATGCCGTCACCCCGGACACCCAAATTGTAGAGAACGTGTCCCGGACTATCCGGCAGCATCCAGCGACGCCGCAGCCGCTCTACCCACCCGCCACCTTCCGGATCGCCGAATCCATAAACAAGACTGTCTCCCAGTGCTACAAGCTTCAGAGGATGGCGATCGCTTTCAGGAAACGGCTTAATCGTAGGAGGGACAAGGGTTTGCATGGACTGTAATCTCGAACTTATTTTCAGAATGATATAGATAGATTGATAAGAATCTACATAATATTAAACGATTCTTTGTCTTGAAAGAAATTCTTCAGTGAATCTCCGGGCGGTGCTAACAGCCACAAAAACTGGGGACTCCTGCTAGACTGAAGGGTGCAAGGTGACAGGAGGGTCGCGCGACTGTGCGCCGCTACTCACGAACAACAATTAACAACTAATCCAACGTGATGCAAAAGCGTTTCAAGTTTGATACAACCGAAGTTTTACTCCGGGCTGAAGAGCTGGTGAGTGCTGCTTCCAATCGCTACCGGATTACCGTTCAAGTAGCGAATCGCGCTAAGCGCCGTCGCTATGAAGACTTTGATAATGTTGACGATCCGATGATGAAGCCAGTGCTGCGGGCGATTCTGGAAATGTCCGATGAGCTAACGCAACCGGAAATTATTGGCGATTAGATAAAAAATAACAAGCAAGATGAAGCGACAAACCAAAAAATTTCCCAAGCGAATGCTACGTTTTGCCGTTGCCTCTCTAACGGCGCTGTTTTTATTTCCTTGGGGAAGCATCTTTGATCCTTCATCCTCGCTTTTTCATCTTTCCGAACAGCCTGCGATTGCCCAGATGTACGGAACTCAGGATGTCTGGCGGCAAGTTTATCAACGCCTACCGGATTTGCCGCTAGAAAATCAATACATCAGCAAGGAAACTGGCAAGCAGGCATCGGAAAATACCCTAGTAGGTCGCATCATCCGCTATCACGTTTATGTAAAGTCACGTCCACCCAACTATCGGCTGGATTGGAAACTGACCTTGGCGGACTATCTGGGCGCAAACGAACTAATCCAGGAGTCGCTATATCCGGGTTATGATACGTTGCAGAAAAATCCCATGCAGAGCGATCGCGCGGTCATTGAACGCCTGAATCGAGCGCAACGAGACGCCTTAGTTCAAGTCCTCGTGAGTCTATTCACTCCCAATTCTCAGCAGCAGGCACCCGTACCTTCTCCCAGCGCTTCACCTCAGCCACAGGCAGCACCCAAACCCAGTGGAGGGCTAGCACTGCCTCAGCCAGGAGATGCTCAGTTACTCAAGTAAGGAAAAATTAAAAACTAAAAATGTAAGAAAAGCGCTTTAGTTTTTGATTTTTAATGACTTTTATGGAACGTCTCATCAAAAGTGGAGTTGGCTGGCGCATTGGCTGGAACCCTAACACGACTGAGTTTAAAGGGTTAGTTGGTGGGGATGATTGGGCGATAGAGCTGACAGAGGCAGAGTTAAATGAGTTTTGTCGCTTGCTGGCACAATTGGCAGAAAGTATGAGCCAGATAGCGACTGAGTTGATGGATGAGGAGAAAATCGCCTGCGAAACCGAAAGCGACTTACTTTGGATGGAAGTAGAGGGCTACCCCCATGCTTACAGCCTTCGTTTCATTCTCCACACGGGACGGCGGGGTGAGGGTAGCTGGAATGAGGCAGCAGTACCGGGTTTGATGCAAGCGGCTCAAATGTTAAAGGTTTTCTGATTGCATCTTGACAGCTTTAAAAAAGCTGATATAGAATATAAGACTGTGCCGGGGTGTAGCGCAGGTTGGTAGCGCGCAGCTTTGGGGTAGCTGAGGTCGTGGGTTCGAATCCCGCCACTCCGATTAGTCCGGCAGAATCCGTTAAGTTGAAAGGGGCGAGTTCTCCTGAGGGAGATAAAAAATCGCTCATCATTGTCATAGAAGCTAAGTCATAGAAGCTCATGGCTTAGTGTGTAGGGAGCCTGTATCGCGGTTATTGCTGTGGAGCGATCGCTTATGCTCAGACGTTTAACCAGCCGCTCTCTGCTGACGGCAGCTATTTTTCTGGTTGTGACATCGCTTACCCTAATAATTGTCCTATTAACTAAGCAGCCAGTTATGACATCTCAACCCCAGCTGCTAACCGATCCCTTTCTACAACTGCCGACCGAAACAAGCGTGCGAGTCGTGTGGTTTACTGAGTTTGCTGGTGAGCATCTTGTCGCCTACGGTGAGAATCTTGCTCGCAGTGTTGTCGCCAGTACCACCAAACTCAGCCGCACTCGTGAGGATAGTCAATCGCGGGTAGGAAATCAGACTCAAGACGGTCAGATTTACCAGCAGCCGACCAGCCGAGACATCTGGCGGCACGAAGCAGAGGTGACTGGGTTAACTCCTGGCACGCGAGTTTCTTATCGCGTCACCAGCCTGCGGGAAGATCGTACGAGCGTTAGCAGTAAGGTATTCACGCTCGCCCCCAAACCCACACCGGGCACATCACTGAAAATTTTGCTGACTTCCGACCACCAGCTCAAGCCGATGACATCTGCCAATCTTCAGAAGGTCGTTGAGACAGTCGGGCAAGTAGACGCTGTCTTCTTTGTCGGTGACTTAGTCAACATTCCCGACCGTGCCTCCGAGTGGTTTGATGATAATCGGGGGGGTGCCTTCTTTCCTTGCCTCCAAGGTCGCAGCAACTACGAACTTGAACACAATGAACTTGAACACAACGGTGTCAAGACGGTTTATCGGGGTGGACAGATAATTCAAAACGCCCCCATGTTTGCAGCGATTGGCAATCATGAGGTGATGGGACGCTTCTCGATGGAAAGTAGCTTAAACGACCAGTTCGATGACTCCTATCCTCGTTGGGCTGCTCAGGAAATTTATGCACAAAAGGCAGAAGAAAAAAAGGCAGAGCAACTAAACCCCGGTGAGGACACGAAGCGCAATTTCGCGTCTCTTCAACAGTTAAAAGATAATTCTTTTAATACCGATACTTACGAAGAAATTTTTACTTTACCCGAAAGTAGGGAGGGTGGAAAAAAATATTATGCCTTCACATTTGGTGATGTGCGGTTGGTGGTACTTTACGCGACCAATGCGTGGCGTTACTGGGGATTGGAGGAGAAGACAAAGGGAAGATACCGCGAACGAGAAAAACACTTAAATAACCCGGAAAAGTGGGGATATGGGCAGCACATCTTTGAGCCAATTGCCAAGGGTAGCGAACAATACACCTGGCTCGAAAAAGAACTGAATAGCCCGGAGTTTAAGCAAGCAAAGTACAAAGTTGTGATGTTTCATCACCCACCACATTCACTGGGGGATAACGTTGTCCCTCCTTATACTGATCCGGTGCAGACGATCGACCGAGATGGGAATGGCAATATTAAATCGGTGCGTTACAAGTACCCTAGAGAAGCAGATTACATTATCCGAGATGTATTACCACTGCTAGAAGCTGCTAATGTGCAGTTAGTATTTTATGGGCACTCGCACCTGTGGAATCGCTTTGTCAGTTCTAGCGGGATGCACTTTTTAGAAACCTCGAATGTCGGCAACTCCTATGGTGCGGCGTTGGGCGAAAAGAAGCGACCTGTACCAGAAGAGTATCAAGAGAATGATGTCGTAACGGGCGATCCAAATGGGTTAGGGGCAGTGGTACCGACCATTGCGCCACTGGTGGGTGAAGATGGCAAGCCATTACCGTATGTGGCAAGTAATGAGATGACGGCATTTAGTATCTTCAACACGGGTACGGGTATAGTGAGCAGTTACCGTTTTGATACGCGAAAACCGGACTCAGAGGTGGTAAAGTTTGATGAATTTAAGCTGAAATAAAGGAAATTTACCCGGCAAGTTATCGAGTAGGCAATGAGCGCGATCGCTCAATCATTCTAAAAAGTTGTCACCCCACCATTTTGCAAGCATAAATTGCCTAAAATTATGTGAAAAAATCCCCTTTACACTTACTTTTATAAGAATCCGATATGAGTTTTGAGATGCCAGTGGTTTATATCCCCGATTTCCCGCTCGAAATCGGGGATTTCGCCTTCACGAATCATTGAAGAAATAGCACAACTTAGCTATCTCGGATGGAAGGAGCCGTTGCCAAAGTTTCTGCTGCTTTTTGCATTGCTTCAAGATCCGAAGATATCCAGGTACGAGCATCCTGACAATTATGAGCAACTAGCAATCCCCACAACCGAACAGAATTGAGAATTGGCACCACTAAATTAGCGCGTACCTTCATCGTGCGGAGAAAATCGCGGTGGCAAGGGTTAATCGGTTCTAATTCAATATCTGCGATCGCTCGTACCCTTCCTGCTTGGTACAAGGCAGCATATTCATCATTAAAACAATCATCGGGGCCTGTTGAGCCGAAGATCGAGTATTCTCTAGACCTCAAGGACTCAAACGTAACCTGCCCTTTCCATTGGCGATAAAAGTAATATAAAACGACGCGATCGACTTGAAGCAAATCTCTTAGCTCGTCGGTCGTCTTTTGAACTAAAACATCTCGCTCGATACTATTGGCAAGACGGTTAGCAAATGCTCGCAAACCCGGATCGCTATCTTGTATAGCAGGACTAGAGTCAGAATCTCTGTTGAAGTTACTTTGCACGGGAAGACAAATCCGACTGAGTTATGACAATTGAATGTTTTTTATGATAACGCTATAGTCCAAATAGCATCCACTCTAAAAGCTAAGAGATTGATGCAAACAGCGATCGCTCTTATTTTTTGGGGGAGTGCAATGTCCTATACAGCAGAAATTCACACTTTATACTTCTTGATTCACCAGTAATTGACTTTTTTGTTGCTCAATTGGAATCTCAATTAAGAACTCTGCACCCTGTCCCGGTGCTGAAATACATTTCAGTTGACCGTTATGCTTATCTACAATTTGGTAGCTAATTGACATCCCCAAACCTGTCCCAGAACCGACCGGCTTAGTTGTAAAAAACGGATCGAATAACCGACTGCTGACTTCCTCCGTCATTCCTGGGCCATTGTCAGCAATCTGAATCCTGACTTGATTGGGTTGCACCGTAGAAGTCCGAATCCAAATTGTTGGAGATTCTTCGGGGTTCATCGTTGATGGTTTATTGCCGCGAACGGCGAACGGCGAGCAATGAACTGCTTCGAGGGCATCAATCGCATTCGTCAAAATATTCATAAATACTTGATTAATCTGTCCCGCATAGCATTCAACTTTGGGTAGGTTGCCATATTCTTTGACGATCTGAATACCCGAACGATCCGGTTTGGCTTTCAGACGATTTTGCAGGATTAGCAGCGTGCTATCGATGCCTTCATGAATATCGACAGTCTTCATCTCTGCCTCATCAAGACGAGAGAAGTTTCGTAAACTCAGGACTATTTCGCGGATGCGGTCAGCTCCTACCTTCATAGAAGATAGGATTTTAGGCAGGTCTTCGAGTAGGAAAACCAGGTCGATTTCTTCCGCCTGAGCTTGAATGGCGGCGGGTGGCTGGGGATAGTGTTCCTGGTAGAGCTGAAGCAGGCGTAGTAAATCGAGAGCGTATGCATTAGCGTAAGAGAGATTGCCGGAGATGAAGTTAACGGGATTGTTAATTTCGTGAGCAACCCCCGCAACCAACTGTCCTAAAGAGGACATTTTTTCACTTTGAATCAGTTGAGCTTGAGTTTGCTTCAGTTCGCGCAAGGCGTGTTCAAGCTGAGCGGCTTTAGTTTGGGCAGTGCTGGCAGCATCGAGCTGCTGGTTGTAAAGTTCGGCTTGGTTAATCGCGATCGCTAGCTGGTTGACAACCGCCGAGAGTAATTCCACCTCGCTGTCCGTCCAAGGTTGCACTTGGTTCCGGCGATGACAAGCCAAGGCACCCAGTTCGCCACTCGGTGTCTGTATTGGCAGCGCCAGCGCTGACCGAGTGCCTGCAACGAGTAATGTTTGCGGAATGACTGGATCGTCCGGAGTTTGCACTTCATCCAGGCGGAACATTTCTAAATTCAGCATTTTTTCCTCAAACTTTGGAAAAAATCCCACCGGATAGAAGCCAAGCCAGTTCGCTTCGGTGGAAGTTCTCGCTTCCTTAACAACCTCCCATCCGGGGGGTGACGAATGGGGGCGATACCAAGCGAAGGTGCATGACTCAATCCCCATCCGCCTTTGGATCGCCCCGACAGCGGTTTCTAGAATCGTATCTAGATCGAGGGTGTTCCGGATCTGGTTAGCTAGACGGTTGAGTAGTTCTTCCTGCTGAGCGAGTTGTCTAAATCGAGTTTCCGATAGTTGCAGAGCGACTTCAGCCTGTTTGCGTTCGGTGATGTCGGTGGAAATGCCGCAAACTGCATAAGGCATACCATTGTCGTCGTAAAGCGGAAACTTCATCGAAATGTAGGTGTGTAAGCCGTCGTCTTGAGGAATCACTTCCTCACTTTCTAAAGGAATCCCTGCCGCAAGTACCTTTTGATCGTTGGTTTGCAATGCCTCAGCGACCTCATAAGGTAAGTACTCGAACTCTGTCTTCCCTTTGACTGCCTCTGCATCCACGTTGAGCAAGTTGGCACACTTCCGGTTCATCAAAATATTACGACCTTGAATATCCTTGACGTAGATAGCGGCTGGAGAGTAAGCCAGAATTGCTTGAAGCTGCTGTTCGCTCTCCCTCAGAGCGGCTTCAGCCTGTTTGGCACTTGTGATGTTCCTCGCAGTGCCCGTGGTGCCGAGGATGTTTCCGGCGTCGTCCTTAGATGCGATCGCGTTGAAGCTCATCTGAATCGGCGTTCCATCTTTACGCAGATGCACCGTTTCGTATTGGAAATACGGCTCACCCTCCAGCAGGCGCAGATGTATCTGCCAGTTCTGCTCCACTTGTTCCGGTGGCTGGAAATCGGTGAACAAACGCCCGATCATTTCTTGGGGATCGTATCCATGCATTTGTTTGACCGCAGAGTTCACAAATGTAAATCGCCCCTGTCTATCCACCGACCAAATCAAATCCTGGGAAGTCTCGACTAAATGGCGGTATCTTTTCTCACTCGCCTTCAGCGCTGCCTCTGCCTCTTCCCGGTTGGCAATTTCGCTTTGCAATTGCCTAATGGCAGCCCTTAATTCGCGGGTACGCTCCTCAACGCGGATTTCTAGCTCTTCTTTGGCTTTCTTGAGTGCTTCCTCTGCTTGTTTGCGCTGGGTGATTTCCCGTGCTACGCCAACTAAACCGATAACCTTTCCTTTGGGGTCGCGGTAGACGCTTTTTGTGGAAAGAAATGTCCGGGTAATCCCTGTGGTGAGTATCGTTTCCTCGACAACTTGAGTCACGCCCGTCGTCATGATTTGGCGGTCAGTCTCCATGACTGGATGTGCCAACTCTAGAGGCAGTAACTCGGTATCATCCTTGCCGATAATTTTCCCTTCCGGTCTGCCAAAAACAGCGGCACCCGCCGAGTTGATCATCAAATAGCGACCCTGAAGATCCTTCACATAAATAGCATCCGGGGTGCCTTCAATCACCGCACACACAAGGCTGTAGCTGAATTCTAGTTCTTCTTTGGCTTTTTTCGCAGTTTCCTCGGCTCGCTGGCGCTGGGTGATGTCCGTGTGCGATCCCGCCATCCGAATCGCTTTGCCATTGCCATCTCGCAGCGCTGCTCCCCGCGCTAAAATCCACCGATAGGAGCCATCTTTGTGCTGCAAGCGATGCTCTAATTCGTAATTAGAAGCTTGGCTATTCATGAGATAAGCTTGGACGGTCGCGATCGCGCGATCGCGGTCATCGGGATGCAATCGTTTTTCCCACTCTTCAATCTGATTGGGCAACTCATGCTCTTCATAGCCCAGCATCTTCTTCCATTGAGGTGAAAAATAGGTCTCGTTGGTTGCTATATCCCAATCCCATAATCCATCTTTAGAACCTTGAACTGCTAAATCAAACCGTTCTCGGCTCTTACGTAACTCTTCTTCAGCAGCTTTCCGTTCGGTAATATCTTCAAAAGTGCAAAGGATGCCGACCACGTTTTCTTCACCATCATGGAGTGGAACTTTGTTACTGTCTATCCAAGACGCTTTACCATCTGCCTTAAGAGCCGATTCAATGCTGTGATATTCTGGCGTATTTGTTTCCATAATTCGTCGTTCGCCATCCCGAAAGAAGTTCGCCTTTTCTTGTCTGCACGGCAAATCGTCGTCGGTTTTCCCAACAATATTTTCTGGCTTGCCAATCCCTACTAATTGGGCAAAGTTCTGATTACACCCTAAATAAACTAAATTCTTGTCTTTCCAAAAGATGAATTGGGGAATATTATCCATCACCAATTGCAGCATTTGTTGCGACTTCCGCAGTTGTTCTTCAACGCAATAGCGCTCAATAATTTCGTTTTCTAGATTGCGATTTGCTGCCTCCAATTGAGCTGGGCTGGGTAACGCGAGGGCTTTGGGAATTAGTGGGACTAAGCTGGCTGCTGTATAAACTGATATTCCAGCCGTTAGCGCTTTGATGAAACCAGCTATCCAATAAATCGGATGCCAAAGCGTCCACACTTCGATTAGATGAGTGGTACCACAAGAAATAATAAAGGTTCCAAATAATAGAAATATCCCTGCGTAGGGTAAATCTTTTCGCTGGTGAACGAAGTAAAAGAGCGTGATAGGAATAGAGTCATAGGCAAGAGCGATTAGCACATCTGATATGATATGCAGCCCTACTAACTCTGGTTTCCACAAGTAACAATGTCCATGTGGAATAAAAGAGTTTGAACCCAAAAAAATCTGCAAAAATTGCAGCATATAGCTCCTACTACGTGTTCCTAATTTTTGCTCAACTTTGTAAATTTGTAGAGTATAAAAACATACAGTTAGCCTTTACATTTTTTCTCAACGAGAGAAGTTGAGAAGCCAAAATTCTAGAAAATTATGTTTAGTAATTAAAATTTTTAATCCCAGCCGAGAGCCACGACAACTGTAATTTTTCTAGAAAACATACTCAATTCGCATAGCGATCGCCGTAATATTACGTATGCCAACTGGAAATGAATATCAATGTTTAACGATTGATAGGTTTTTCTACGCAATTGTTGTGTTAAAAAAGGTCTCTGGCGTTAATGTAGAAAATTAATAAATTAAACGAGAGTTCATTTGTCAAGAGAGCGATCGCTGAAAATTAGCTAGAAAATTACCGACAAAATGCTCAATCGGAGTCGCTGCGGCACTAAAACACTCAAAACTGGGCTTTCTTGCTATAAAAAGAAGAATCACCTTCCGATAATCATTCTTAGAATGCGGCTAGGAAGGATAATGATTTTAAATTCGAGAGCGATCGCTATGGCTGGAACGCAGTGAGTAGCAACCGTTCGGCACACTGGGGTAGATTGTAAAGCTATATTGCAACTCTTGTAAAAAGATTTAGAAATCTGCCAAGCCCGTGTCAGAACCTTAACCTAGAACTTTAAAGGAATGTTGCAAGGGAAACGTCATGGATAAAATGCAAAAGTATCGCTTCGTCTGTACTCTCTCCTTTGGCGATATCTATGGGCAAATCATCGTTTGGCTGATTGTCATCTTCATTAGTCTCGCCTCTGCACTAGCGCTGTGGAGTACCACTCGGCAAATTTACGCCCTAATGACTGTTGGACTCATCCTCGTGCTGTCTCTGCCGTTCTTGCTCTTTGCCTTCGTGACTACGTTGTTTAACCACATTGAGGTTTCTGCAATGGATATCCAGGACACCACTGAGACCGTTGGTGGCAGTTTACCCAACCAAAACCCTGCCCAAGTAACCAGTTGAAGAGCCATCAGTCTTTGGTCAACACTGAGAACTGAGGGCTAAGGACTGAGGACTGAGGACTGAGGACTGAGGACTGAGGACTGAGGACTGAGGGCTAAGGACTGAGGACTGAGGACTGAGACGCCAGAACTGGTATTAGGACTAAAAAGAAATTTATGAAGAACTTCCCCGCTTTGTGGTGGGGAAGTTTTTATTTGCGTCAGCATGGATGTAAGAATTCCAAAGAGCGGATCTTAAAGATGCTTGAACACGATGTCGTGATTGTGGGAGGTGGATTAGCGGGGTGTCGCGCCGCCTTAGAGATTGCCCGCACAGAACCCAGCTTAGATGTGGCGCTGATTGCCAAAACTCACCCGATTCGTTCCCATTCGGTCGCCGCGCAGGGGGGTATGGCGGCAACGCTGAAGAATGTAGACCCTGAAGACACTTGGAAAGACCACGCTTTTGACACCGTAAAGGGATCTGACTACTTGGCGGATCAGGATGCGGTGGAAATCCTCACCCGCGAGGCTCCAGACACGATCATCGACCTGGAACACATGGGAGTATTGTTTTCCCGATTGCCGGATGGTCGGATTGCCCAGCGGGCTTTTGGGGGGCATTCTCACCGGCGCACTTGCTATGCAGCGGATAAGACGGGTCACGCGATTCTGCACGAACTGGTGAATAATCTCAGGCGTCACGGCGTCCGCATCTACGATGAGTGGTACGTGATGCAGCTGATTCTGGAAGACGCCCAGGCGAAGGGTGTGGTGATGTACCAGATTCTGGACGGGCGAATTGAGGTTGTACGGGCGAAGGCGGTGATGTTCGCCACGGGCGGCTATGGCAGGGTATTTAACACCACCTCGAATGACTACGCCTCGACGGGGGATGGGTTGGCGATGTCTGCCCTCGCCGGGGTGCCGTTGGAAGATATGGAGTTTGTGCAGTTTCACCCGACGGGCTTGTATCCGGTGGGAGTGCTGATTTCGGAAGCTGTGCGGGGTGAAGGCGCGTATTTGATCAACGCTGAGGGCGATCGCTTCATGGCGACTTATGCCCCCAGTCGCATGGAACTCGCTCCCCGCGATATTACTTCACGAGCGATCGCGCGAGAAATTCGTGCCGGAAGGGGCGTTCATCCCGATGGCAGCGCCGGTGGTCCCTTTGTCTATCTCGACTTGCGCCACATGGGGCGAGAAAAAATTATGAGTCGGGTTCCCTTTGCTTGGGAAGAAGCTCACCGATTACTCAGCATCGATGCCGTAGATCAACCGATGCCCGTGCGCCCTACGGCTCACTATTCAATGGGCGGCATCCCCGTCAATACCAGCGGTCAGGTGAAAAGTGGCCCAGATGGTTTAATTGACGCTTTCTTTGCCGCTGGAGAAGCTGCTTGTGTCTCGGTTCACGGGGCAAATCGATTGGGCAGTAATTCCCTGTTGGAGTGTGTGGTTTATGGCAGAAAAACGGGGGCAACGATCGCGCAATTTGTCCAAAACCGCAAGTTGCCCGAACTGGATGAGCAACCCTATCTGCTAGAAGCTCACTGCAAAATCCAAGCGCAACTAGAACAATCGGGACAGTACCGGATTAACCAAGTGCGTCAAGCCTTCCAAGACTGCATGACTGAGTATTGTGGTGTCTTCCGCAGCGAGGAATTGATGCGCGAAGGTTTGAACAAGCTGCAACAGATTCAGCAGCAATCCCAGGATATTTACCTGGATGACAAAGGTAAACTCTGGAATACTGAAGTCATCGAGGCACTGGAACTCCGCAGCTTGATTATTGTCGGACAAATGATTCTGACATCGGCGCTCAACCGTCAAGAAAGTCGAGGCGCTCATTACCGCGAAGATTATCCTGAGCGTGACGATGAGAATTTCCTCAAGCACACGATGGCTTTCTATTCTCCAGCCGGGATCGATTTGCGCGATCGCCCGGTAAACATTACTATGTTTGAGCCAAAGGAACGGAAGTATTAAGTGATTAGGTGGAAAGTTTGCAAGTTCATAACCTGCCGACTTTCCACCTGCCCACAGGCGTGCTGGCTGCGAATGGGGATATATTGCGATCTCCTGCCACAACACTCCCCAAATAAATTTATGTAGATTTATTAATTTCTTCTACCCACAGTTAGATGTATAATTACTTAACAATGAAGGGGAGTAGCTGCTAGCGAAGAATGATGCTAGCCCATCTGAATCAACATACTGGCGATGAGCCTGGTTCAGGTGACAAGCGAAAGAAACTAAAAATAAGCGCCTAGTCGCTGAACTAATTGTTTCAAACCTTGGGAGCGAGACCTTCACCGAGTTCACATCCGATGTGAGCTGCTGGTGAAGTCCCATGTACCCTCCAGAAAGCTCACTCAGATGCGATAGGTAGAACATTCTGAGGAGCTTGAGAGGATGCTGACAGCTTTTACTGCCGGTTTATTATTCATCACTTTTTCCGAATTAGGCGATAAAACCTTTTTCATTGCGGTAATTCTGGCAATGCGCCACTCCCGACGACTGGTATTTGCAGGAGTTGTGGCGGCATTGGCAGCAATGACGGTTCTGTCGGTTCTCTTGGGACAAGTGGCGTCTCTACTCCCCAAGCATTATCTTCATTTTGCGGAAATTATTTTTTTTGTTGGCTTCGGGGTGAAGTTATTGTACGAAGCAAGCCAGATGCCAGCGGGACCAGACTGTGAAGAAGCCGAAGAAGCGATCGCCACGGTTAAAGAAGCTGAGTCGAAAATGCCAAAAAAGAAAACTCCTTGGGCGATTGTACTCGAAGCCTTTATGCTGACATTTGTAGCAGAGTGGGGCGATCGCACTCAGATTGCCACAATTGCTCTAGCTGCGTCCCAGTCGGCTGTAGGGGTTACGGCTGGGGCTATTGCGGGGCATAGTATTTGTGCAGCGATCGCTGTTTTGGGGGGTCGGATGATCGCCGGACGAATTTCCGAGCGATTAATTACAGCAATTGGGGGCGGCTTGTTTTTGCTGTTTGGAGCGATCGCCTTATTGGAAGGAAATTAAAAATTAAAAATGCCTGCATTAAAAATTCTGTTTTTTGATGAAAGCATTTTTAATTCTTAAGACCCAGGTTAAGGCGTAGGGCTGGGAGATACAGAAGGCGAAGTCGTAGGTGAAGTCGTGGGCGCAGTCGTGGGCGCAGCCGTGGGTGCGGGTGCGTCAGCCGCCAGTTGTTTAATTTGGTCTTTGACTCTAGCTGGAGCTAGAGCGATCGCCGTATTGAATAGGGGTTTAGCTTCGGCGATTTTGCCTTGTTCTCGCAGCACCAGTGCCTTCGCTAGCACCGGACGAAAATCCTGTCGATTGCCTTTGATGGCGTCATCGTAGATAGCGATCGCTTCCGGATAGCGCTTTTGCTCAACGTAAACCTTGCCCAACTCCAACTGCACCGAAGTGACATCGACGCTACCAGGTTGAACTTGATTCACTTGGGGAGCAGTTTTCAACGTGTCTTGCAGCAAGCCAATCGCTGCTTCCGGACGGTTTTGTTGTACCAGAAGACTCACAAGACCTTGCAGGGCGTTCATATCTCCCGGTTTAGAAGTCAAAATCGAGCGATAAGTTTGGGCAGCCCCTTCGCGATCTCCTGTTTGCTGTTTAGCTTGTGCAAGTAAAACTGCGTATTCACTTTGATCGGGATTCAGCTTTGCCAGTTTGTCCAAAGGTGCGATCGCGCCTTTGATATCGCGCATTTTTAGCCGTGCTTCTAACAACCCCCGCAGCGCCGTTTGATTCTGTGGTTCTCGCTGCAAAACCAGTTCGTAACCTTTCGCTTGCGCTTCCAGTTCCGCTTGATTAGCTACCCCTGCCGTCTGAGTCGGTGTTGGGGTTGCCCCAGTAGTAGGCTCTTTGCCGTCAAAAACAATACCCACCAACGGAATGATGGATAATCCGACAAAGATTAACACGCCTAGCCCTAGGACTAGATTAATAAACCAGCGATTGCGCTTTTGGGACACACGACTGCTCTGAACTCTATTGCCATTATCAAACACAATCTTATTTTCCACTGTCACACTTGGCAAACCGCATCACTGTCTCCACATTTTAAAATAGTGGCAGCATCGAACCGAACTTGATAAGGTGTAAGTGTTTTTGCTGAGTGCAAAAACATTACGGATCTACCAGTCGTATCACCGCATTCAGTACAATGAGCTGACTGACTCCCCCCAAGGGGATGTGTCTCCGCCGCGAGGAGTATTATGAGTCCTTCTGTGAATCGGTTCTCCGAATTATCCCAGTCTTCTGGCGATCCTAAGCCAGAACCACCACCCCTATCCAGTCCGCCAACGCCAGCGGATACAGCGTCAAACAGCGATTTGGAACAAACAACTGAAGAGAATCCTGCTGTCACACGACAGCAACCCATTCCTCCCCCTAGCGAACCCATGCAATACCGGGCCATCGGCCTAGTAAAGGGTAAGTACACGTCCTCCGACGAGCAATTTACGCGAGGAATGCTGCTGGCAAGCGATGGAACAGCCATCGATGCCGTGCTATTAGGTCGGGTGATGAGTTTAGTCAAAAATCACCTGAACTTAGAGCAGGAACATTTATGGGTTGTCTATCCCCGGATGCGACAAGAAGACGGCAACTTGCACGTCCAGATTGTGGGCGTTTGGGAGCCGGAAAGGCTGAACCAGCCGTCGTCTGACCCAGAAGCGGAAGCAGCAGAATCGTCCGAACCTACGGATATTCAAAGCGAGTCGGCGGCGAACGATGGCTATTTTTCGATTCGCGGGGAAGTGATTTTTCAGTCGCGAGAAGAAGAAGAAGGCATCATCGTCAAGATTAAGCAGTCTCCTCGCAAGCAGGAAGACACACCTAAGTTTTTCAAGTTGAAACTCAATGGTGTGGTTCAAGAAAAGGCAGTCGGTCATTTCATGGATTTGCAGGTGCAACGACAGGGGAACTCCTTGGTAATTCAGGAGAGCCAGGATATTGGTCGCCTGCCTCCTAGAAAGATTCCGGGCAAGAAGCCATTCCGAGGAGGTGGAGGTGGGCGTCCTCCCAGCAGAAAGCCAGGAGGAGGAAGCCGGGAGCGTCCCGTGCGTCCAAGCGGAGAAAGACCCGCAGCGATCGCGCCCCCATCCCCCAAACGCAAGGAACCCTTGCCAAAGCCGGTTAAGCGCTCTTCCCCGCCGCCAGAATAAACTGGCTATTAGTCATGAGTCACTGTGATGAGTTACACCTAATAACGAATAACGAATGACAAATGACTAATCTAGGGAAATTTGAGAACCCCATCGGTCTTGGGGTAAAAATGAGCGATCCAGTGGAATGGGGGCAACAGGTTCGGTGAGGGTAAATGTCCCCGCCTCAATCCATTGCTTCAACTCCAGCGCTACTTGATTAGAAAAAAATAGGCTGACTAAGGGGGCAACCCGCACGGGTTTGCCCTCTATTGTGATGCGTCCCGTCTTCAGCTGGGCGTAACTCACAAGCCCAAAAGTGGGACGGACGCGCCGAGGAATCGAGAAATCAACAACCGGCGCAACGATCTCCTTGTCTTGCACGGCACAATTGGCGACGACTTGCTCTTGTAAAACGGGCAGTGGGATACCAACGCCGAGCATCATAGAAGGGCCATAATTTTTGAAGTAACAGCCGCGCACCCAGCGAGAATTCATTTGTTTGGCGTCTCCCATTAAGGCAAGGGTAGCCGCCGGACCAACAGGCGTTCGATTTGGCAACCGCTTTTGTAAGGGGAAGTGTTGGGTGCCTTCCCACGCTACATAGCCAACGCCGCCGCCTAAGAAAATCCGAGTGCCAATCCCAATCGTTTGCAGGTCTGGATCGTTCAGGAGGGGAGAAATTGCCCCAGCGTTTGAGTAGACGGCATTGGCGAGGCGGGGTTGCAGCGGGCCGAGGTAAGTATAAAGCGGGCGATCGCCTCCATTCACCCCGACGATAAAATTTTGGTATAGATTGCGGGGATTATATAGATAAAACTGGTTAATCGTGTCGCGGGTGATGGTTGTCTCAAAGGAAGCACGAGGGTAGCAGTCCGTCCCTTGCCCAATGGCGCGTAGTTGCACCGTTTTCCCAGCAATTAAATCTTCAATCACATGACCGCCGCCGCGTTCTCTAGATTCCTCGCCGTCTAGGGGTTCGCCCGTACTCCGATATTCCACCATCTGGGTTGCTCCCAGATACAGATCCACTGCCCCAAAGCCAGAGTAGGCTAAAACCCCATCTAACCAACAGGAGCGAATTTTAATTGGGGGATCGGTGTGTCCCAGGTTAATAATCGCCCCCGAAGACTCCATCGGCTCGAAAGTGCCGGTGGTAATGACATCTACTTGCTTCGCAGCTTGGGTGACTCCCACTTCTGCCACCCGTGCTTTTAATTCTTCTATTGTCCACACCACTGCACGCTGGTGGCTGATTTTGTCGTTAATTTCGGCAAGGGTTCGCATAGGGAAGGTTGAAGGGTCGGACTTTTGCTCATCCCTAGTTTCCACTATTGCGATGCCTCGTGGGGCGACGCTTTTGGGAGGTTAACGGTGTGTGCTGCTGTTCAGATTGCCGATGAGTCTATCGCGCTTCAGATGACAGTAGCCACTTGGCAAATTCATCTGGGTAGTTCTCAGCGAGATACTTGCAAGTGTTGTCGTATTCCAAAAGGGCAATTGGCGAAAGTCTGATTATTTTCTCATCGGAGGTTACTAACTAATCGCGATCGCTATTGATGTATTGACGCCTACTGATGGCTACTTCTTCTCTTTGCCAGCCACATCATCAACATTCGGCTGATTCTCGTTATCAAAATTAGGCTTGTCATTAATGGATGACTTCCCTTCCGGCAACACCACAGTTTCTCGCTCAAATTCAGCAGCTTCATGAGACGTTGCTATACCCTCTGGATCAAAATCTGCTTCGCGCTGACTGCGCCATTGATCGAGAACATCTTTGAATAAGACTTCTTTGAACCAAATCTGACCAACAACGGTTAGCGGTAACGCCAAGACCAACCCTAAAAATCCAAAGAATGTGGCGAAAAATACTTGAGCAAGTAACGTTACGGCTGGCAACAGCGACACCTGTTGAGCCATAACGTAGGGTGTTAAGAAATTGCTTTCAACCTGCTGAATAAAAAAGTAAAGACCGAACACAGCCAAGCATTTCCAAGGAGCCTCCAACAGCGCGATCGCCATTGGTGGGATGACACTAATCGTCGGGCCAAGATTGGGAATCAAATTTAGCACCCCCGCCAAAATCCCTTGAGCCAGCGGCGACGGGATTCGCAAAACCGACAAGCCAATCATACTCATCAGCGCGACTACACTCATGCTGATGAGAGCGCCTCCAAGCCATCGCCCTAATGACACCTCGCATTGGTCCAAAATCCCATCCACGCGCCGCCGATAAAAAGAAGGAAATAGCCGCACAAATCCCTTGCGGTAAGCTTGGGGATTTGCTAAGAACATTCCGGTTAAAACCAGCACCAGCAAAACGTTGAGGATAATCCCTAAAGAGCTGGAGAAAAAGGCGACCGAACTGCCCAATAGCCGATTGATTAAGGGCTGTACTTGTTGGCTTATGCTCTCCACATCGGGTAGGTACGGTGTCAGCTGGCTAGGAAGACCCGTTCTGAGGCGATCTACCCAAAGATTCAAGCGCTCAAACCCTCTAGGAACCCGTTCTGTGAGTTCTTGAAACTGGACGGTAAAGGGCGGCACAATCAGCCAAAAAAACCCGACAATCAGAGCTAATAATAAGACAATCGACGCCAGGATCGCGATGCCATGTTTCATTCCCGATCGTTGCAGCCGCCGCGCCAATCGGTTTAAGGCAGTCGCCAACACAACGGCGGCAAACACCAACAGCAACACCTGCCGAATTTGCCACAAAACATAAAGAGAAACGACTAAGACGAATAAGCCAATCCACTGACCTAGATTCACAGGTGTTGACTCCGAGCTGACATAGGCTGTAATTGCCGTTTAATGCAGCTAGATTAGCCGATTTTGGCAACTTTCGCATGGGTTGAAAGTAAGGTTTGAATAGCTGCCAAGCGTCAACTGTTTCAGTGTTTTTATGTAAGCCGCTCTACTCAGATAAGTATTCATTGATACTTAAAATACAACTTAGTCCAGTTGGCGATATTGTCGCGATCGCTGCCAGAAGGTCACAGCCATAATCAGCGTTGGCAGAAACACAACCATCAGCACTAGGGCTGGGGATGCTGGAATTGATAAATAGGGACCACCATACTTAATTAAGATTGACAGTGCCGCTGAGGCGAGTAGCACTTTAAGAATGAATCCAACCTGAGTTGTCATACAACTTAATAAACAAAGACTAAAGTACGGCTATACGGATGCTTGTAGGGGTAGACACCGAACCCAGGCGATCGCATCCCCTTTTTTACAATAGCTTTTAGAGCCTCACCCTGTTACCAATTTCGATGCTCTAAAAGCTTACTAAAGCCAAGAGTACATTTAGCTTTCACTCAGTAGACATCTGAAAGCAACCTTTCAAACTTTATAACTTTTAAGAGGTTCGTATCTACAATGCCTGTTGAAAATAATAATAAGCGATCGCCCAAAGCCTCTAGAACAAAGCAGTTTGGCGGCAGCTTCCTGATTTTGTTCACTATCCTTCTACTGCTAAACTTTATCATTCCGAGTTTTGGCTCTCAATTGCCGCAGGTACCCTACAGCGACTTTATCAATCAGGTAGAAAGCGGTAAAGTTGAGCAGGCAGTTGTGAGCAATGACCGGATCGAGTATGCGCTTAAATCCGATGCCACGGGAGAGCAAGCCGCACCAGATCAGGTATTCGTCACCACGCCAGTGGCAATCGATCTGGATCTACCCAAGATCCTGCGCGAACATAACGTAAAGTTTGCTGCACCTGCACCCAACAACAATGGCTGGATTGGAACCCTCCTCAGTTGGGTTGTTCCTCCCCTGATTTTCTTTGGAATTTGGGGATGGTTGATGAACCGGGGTGGAGGCGCAGGTGGCGCAGCGCTGACGGTTGGGAAAAGCAAGGCACGGATTTACTCAGAAGGCAGCACCGGCATCAAGTTTAGTGATGTGGCGGGTGTCGATGAAGCCAAGTTAGAACTGCTAGAGATTGTGGATTTCTTGAAAAATGCCGGGAAGTACACCCGATTGGGAGCCAAAATTCCCAAAGGCGTGCTGCTGGTGGGACCTCCGGGAACTGGAAAGACACTCTTAGCAAAAGCGATCGCGGGTGAAGCGGGCGTTCCTTTCTTCAGTATCTCTGGCTCCGAATTCATCGAGCTATTCGTCGGTGTCGGCGCTGCACGAGTCCGCGACTTATTTGAACAAGCCAAAAAACAAGCCCCTTGCATCGTCTTCATCGACGAACTAGACGCGCTAGGTAAATCTCGCGGCGGTGCTGGAGGCTTTGTCGGTGGAAACGATGAGCGCGAACAAACCCTTAACCAGTTGCTCACCGAGATGGATGGTTTCGAGGGCAACACCGGAATTATTATCATTGCGGCAACCAACCGTCCTGATGTGTTAGATGCGGCACTGCTGCGTCCGGGTCGCTTTGACCGTCAGGTGGTCGTGG
>NZ_JAMPJZ010000021.1:0-76686 GCF_039961835.1 Trichocoleus sp. ST-U1 | reverse complement strand
ACTGTCGTCCACAACCGTGACACTTGAACCGTTGTTTGCCGTTGTGAATACGACCATTCTTGACCGTGTGGGTAGATGCACAAGTTGGGCAGGCAGGCATGGAAGAAGGACAGGGAGAAACTCTACTTCTCTATCATTACATCTTTGGCACTACCCATTTTTTGATTTCGCAATGTCCTAACGCGTAGATGCGATCGCTTATACACCTTGCGATCGCAGATTTTCTGAATCTCAGTCTTAGAGAGGAGGAGGATTCCTTCAAATTATGCCAAAAGTAACAGATTTCTTCACCATACAATGATTCACTTAAAAATCCTCAATGCCCCCCTATCGCATTGCTTTTTTTGAAAAATTTATGTTTTATTAGAGGGTTGGATTTATTAAATAATCTGGCAGTAAAGGACAATTTTTAATGATAATTACAGCCCCGCTCCCTAGTATTGTCTCCTCTGGCTTACTGCACTGGATAATACAGCCGCAGTTAGCCTTGCACATTCCAGATGGCTTCTTGAGCTTGCCCGTTAGCCTCGTGACATGGGTACTCGCCATCGGACTGATTGCACTCGCTCTAAATCGAGTGCAGGCTGACTACCAGGAACGGGCAGTCCCGCTGATGGGTGTGTGTGGAGCCTTTATTTTTGCCGCCCAAATGATTAATTTCCCAATTCCAGGGGGCACCTCCGGGCACCTGCTGGGTGGGACGCTCGCGGGAGTTTTACTTGGCCCGTGGGCGGGATCGCTCGTCATGGTGGCAGTCTTCATCGTCCAGGCAGTCTTGTTTCAAGATGGTGGACTGACTGTGCTAGGAGCCAACATCACCAATATGGGACTCATTGGCACCTTTGCGGGTTACTACCTCTACAAAACAATTCGGTTTGCCTTAGGACGGGATAACTGGCGGGGAATGTTAGTGGGTACGGCAATTGCAGCTTGGACAAGCGTGTTTATTGCCTCGATTTTGACAGCAGTACAACTAGCTTTGTCCGGAACAGTGCCCTTTGGGGTAGCCGTAGGGGCAATGGCATTTTGGCACGTCCTAATCGGCATTGGAGAATCACTGATTACCGTCGTAGCAGTGAGTTATGTATGGCGATCGCGTCCCGATCTGTTGTTCGATCCACCCCGCCGAGCTGTTTCCACTGCATCTCGTTCGCTGTCACAGCGTTAAGCACTGCGTGCATCTAGTTATATAGGAAAGGGATTAAACGTTTATGAGTAGCAACCTCTCACGGGAACGCAACCGGGCTTTTGTCATCACTGGATTGGGTGTTGCCCTGCTGATTGCAATTTTTTTGTCTCCATTCGCTAGCTCAGATCCAGACGGATTAGACCGAGTTTCTCAGGATCTAAAGTTTGAGGATAAAGCAGCCGAAGAAGCACCCGCCCAAAAACTCCCCTTTTACGCTGTTTTTGAAGAATATGCCCTTAGAGGCGTACCAGAAGGACTCGCCACACCCTTAGCCGGTTTGATTGGAACCTTAACAACATTTGGTTTGGCTTGGGGCATCGGCAAGCTGGTGGTTCGCAATTCTGTTTCATCTTCCTCAGACTATGAAGTCCCCTCGTCCTCAGATAATCCAGATGGCCCCCTGGATAGCTAAGAACTAAAGCGTAAAGCGAATGCTGCTGCACATTATTGCCGTTCAATTAGATGCCGATAGCGATCGCAAAACTCCCTGGCACTCATTAGCACCCCGGACTCGAATCCTGTGTACGCTACTGCTTGTATTTGCGATCGCCCTGACGCCAAACGGACGCTGGTGGACTTGGGCAATCTATGGGTTAGGCGTGCTAGGCGTTGTTCTCCTGAGTCGGGTGACATGGAGCATCCTGCTGAAGCGAATCGCCGTTGAGTTTGCTTTTATTGGCGTTGTACTGCTAGGCACTTTGTTTCGGGACGGCGGCGAGGTGTTGTGGTCTTGGGGAGTGCTACGGATTACTACCGTCGGGCTGATGGTTTTGGGTAGCGTGACCCTCAAAGCGCTGCTTTCGCTGATGATGCTAAATGTGCTGACTTTAACTACTTCGGTTGCAGCGCTCCTGAATGGATTAGTCGCCTTGCGAACCCCACCCCTATTGGTGGCGATTCTCGCATCCATGTATCGCTACATTAGCGTCCTAATTGGGGAGGTTAACGCCATGCGTCGGGCAGCAGCCTCTCGCAACCTGATGGGCAGCAACCACTGGCAACGCCAGGTGATTGGCAACATGATGGGAACGCTATTTATCCGTACCTATGAGCGGGGGGAGCGGGTTTATCAGGCAATGCTGTCGCGGGGTTATCAAGGACTACCGCCTGTCGAGAAGGTGCCGTCGGGCGGACGCCGCGACATTGTGGCTTTAACCTTAACCGTAATTTTGGCATTGCTGGGACAAGTGGTTTATTTATTCTAAAAATTTTTAATTTTTAATTGTTGCTATGCACCATAATCCAATATTTATCGAAAATCTTAGCTATATCTACCCTGATGGAACTCATGCACTCAGGGGAATTAATTTATCGATTAAAGCAACGGAACGAGTGGCATTAATCGGAGCCAATGGTTCGGGAAAGTCCACTTTGCAGTTACATCTGAATGGGATTCTCTTACCCGAAGCGGGAGAAATCATCATTGGAGAATGGCCTGTCAGAAAGGAGAATTTGCAAAAAATTCGGAATTTTGTGGGGCTGGTATTTCAGAATCCAGATAATCAGTTATTTATGCCCACAGTTTGGGAAGACGTTGCCTTTGGTCCGATGAATCAAGGCTTGCGAGACAAGGAACTTACCGCACGAGTGCTTCAGGCGATGGCAGCGGTGGATATCGATCCAGAACGCTATGGACAGAGGAATACAGATAATTTATCTGGAGGCGAAAAGAAGCGGATTGCGATCGCAGGCGTGCTGGCAATGAACCCCCAAGTGTTGGTATTTGACGAACCCTCGGCTCAGCTAGATCCCCGTTCTCGTCGCCAGTTGATCGAGTTGTTAAAAAGCTTGCCGCTGACGCAACTGATTGCCACCCACGACTTAGATTTAGCCTTGGAGTTATGCGATCGCACGGTAGTCTTGAGTCAGGGTCAGGTCGTCTACGATGGTGCAACTGAGCAGGTGATGAGCGATCCTGACTTCTTAGTTCAGCACTCTCTAGAGTCGCCCCTCTGCTACAGTCGCCCTTACTGCCAGCTTGAAGATGCGCCGGTTAAAAAGCGCGTTCTTGTTTGAAATTTAATACTTTTCGGTGAATTACCGATAGTTCCCCACTGCATTCAAACGAGATATTGCTATAGATTTGAAATCTTCCCGCAACTATAGCCAATTCCCCACTAGCACGTAGGGTGCCCAGTAACGGGGATGCTGGTATCGCGGATTCTGCAACAGAGACAGCTGGGCAAACCGGAGTGCTTCCGCTTTCGTCTCCTTTGTATTGGTTAACTCTTGATAAAACTGACTCATCAGAAGGGCGCTACTCTCATCGTCCAGCGACCATAGAGACGCGAGGGTACTCCGCGCCCCAGCGCGTACCGCAACCCCAGCCAGTCCTAAAGCCGCCCGTTTGTCCCCGGTAGCGGTTTGGCAAGCACTGAGGACGAGTAATTCGATCGCAGTTGGTCGGTTCGTATCTCTAATGCGGAGTAAATTATCCAACTGATTGACATTAATCCGATTATCCCAAGTCAGAATAAATGTCTCCTCAGCTTTAGAACTGAATTGACCGTGAGTGGCAAGATGTACGACTGGGAAGGAAACCGCATTCATTTCTTTTTGGAAAGCGGTACTGGTAAATTCCTGATTGAGCAGTACCGTAGTGGGCACTACAGATTTAATCTGATTTAATTCCAGGGTTACATTGTTGAGCGCAGCAAACCCTTGGCGAGATTCAGTAATTCCGGCAGTTAAAGCTTTGATTTTTCCCCGTTCTAAAGATTTGGGGCCGAGTAACTGCAACCCTGGAGTTAATGCAACGCCATACTTTTGGACAAGGTATTGTTGACCGTCGTAGAGTGCAGCCATCGGGATATTTCGCAAGGAACCATCTAGGACAAATACCAAAGTTTTAATGTTGCTCGCGAGATCCTGCGATGCAGGTAAAATCAACCAATCATAGACTTGCTTAGATAAAGCTTGAGTTTCTCGCAGCGTGTACGGTTTGGTCAGTTGCTTTCGCAATTCTCCGACAATTCTTTCTATTTCACTCTGGTTGATATCAGTTTTGTAGTGGCGTAGTGGTTGTTGAGGTAACTTGAGAATGACTTCTAATCGGTCTGCCAAAATAATCGGATAGATGACTGCGGCGGTCGGATCGTCTTTATCGATGACTTGGTCGATTTGGACTGTTTTGCCTTGCAAACAGGCGGTGCGAAAGAAATTATCGAGTTCAGCAAGTTGCAGCGATTCAATCGTGTTACGGGCTAGTTTGAGATTGTCTTGGCTTGGCTGTGAAGTTCCCTCTGTTTGCAATAGCAACTCGACCAGTTGCCGATAGATAGGCTCGACTTCCTCTCGAAAAGAAAACTGAACGTCAGGATTAATGGTAACTAAATCGCTGCGGAGAGATTGGAGAATATTGACCGCTTCCGTGTAAGCCGCGATCGCGTCTTTGGTTTTTCCCTGCGCTTTCAATAAGCGTCCTAATTGCCATTGCCAACGATAGGAAATATCTGAGGCGTTAATTGATTGGGCGAGAAGTAAAGCTTGCCGAGTCAAGTCTTGGGCATTCTGCAATTGCTGAGTTTGTTCGTATAGTCCGCCGAGATGTCCCAGCGCATAAGCTTCTGCCCGGATATCTTGGATACTTTTGGCTTGTTGAACTGCATTTGCCAACACCTGACCGATTTCTGTCCAGGAGGAAGTATTTGCCGTGTCAGCTTGTTTGATCCGCGTCAAACTTTGGGCAAAATTAATCTTGGCATAAACTGCTGTTCGACTGGGGGGAAAACTCGCAATTTCTGCTTGCATTTGGGAACCCAACGCCTTGGCAGCGCTCAATTGCTTCGTTTCCACCAACAAGCTCAATTGATTGAGTTTGGCTTGGTTGCGGGTCATTGGTGAAGGAGCAGTTGATTCAGCTTGTTGATAAAACTTTAAAGCTGCTTCCGTATCCTGTTGCGATCGCGCGGTATTTCCTAAACCCAGGAACGCTGCACTAATGTCTGGGGGAGACTTGAGTTGCTGGGCGACATCCAAACTTTGCTGCAAAACCTGCCGGGACTTCTCTAAATCACCAACGACGCGGAGGGTGTTACCGAAAGAACTCAGCGCGATCGCTTTCATCGGATTGGGTTGATTCGCCAGCGTCTCCTCTACCTGAGTCAATGCCTTCGCCGCTTGACGATAACGCCCTAAAGATTGCAGCGCTAAGCTTTGGTTAATTAAGCTACCCGTAATTCCCGCCTTGTCGCCTGCTTGCGTATAAATAGCCGCCGCTTGTTCCCAAGTTGTTAAAGCTTGTTCCGCTTGTCCGAGTGCCAATTGCAGCTGCCCTTGGATGTTGAAAGCTTGGGCGAGAACCGGCAAGTGGTCTTTGTTGGGATTTCTCGCTTCTAATAGTTTCAGGCTGTTTGCGATCGCTTCCGTTGCCTCCGTCCACTGTCCGAGTTGTTGGTAAGCTAAGGACAGGAAGCTCAACGTAGAAGCTTGATTGAGGATATCTCCTTGGGCTTGAAAAGTTTTTGCCGCTTGTTGCCAAATCCTTACCGCCTCAACAAACTGCCCAGTTTCATAAAATTCACGTCCCTGTTGTACTTGAGTTGTATTAGTTAGTTCGGTAACGTCTAATGCAATGCTCCTCGAATCGGGGAAACCTAATCCCCTAACCCCCTTCCCTACAAGGGATGGAGGAATCGCTCTTTGTCCCTCTCCTACTAGGAGAGGGGTTGGGGGAGAGGTATCCAACAACAGCGAATGAGAGTGTACCTTTTGACCCCAGAAAAGCAAAAGGGTCAACGTTAATCCGAAAAGCCCGTACTTTAGAAAAGATTGTACTGCACGGAAAAGTACAGACCGTTTTCTTGCCATGTTCTTTCCCTCGAAGAGAGATTCACTAAAGGAATTCCCCAGTCCAGGCGGGCGCTGAAGCGTGGTGATTGCCGCCACTGCAATCCTAACCCAACCGATAAAAGTCTATTGGGGTCTGGATCTTCTCTGCCCGAACTGTTCCAGGCGGTGCCAAAATCGACGAACGGAATGATTTGGAGAACACCCTGCACTTGGGGGACGCGCAGCACCGGGTACTGAAGTTCTGCACTTAGCAAGACGCCGTTATCCGTCAGCAGAGCATCCTGACGATAACCCCGAATGCTTTCTAAGCCGCCTAAACCAAATTGTTCTAAAGGGACTAGCGTTCTATCTGCTAGTTGCACGTTGCCACGCACCAATAGCAACGTTTCTGGAGCCAGGAGACGTACCCACTGGGCTTGCCCTTGCCATGAATAAAAGCGACTATCGGGACCAGATTCGTTGAGAGTTGCATCAAAGGCACCGAGTCCGATATTAAATTGCGATCGCAAGGCAATGACTTGGCGAGTCCCGGTTTGCGTCCATTCCTGAAACAATCGTAATGCTGATATCCGGGTGCGTCCCTCGTCATCAGCGCCCGCCGACAGGGGAAACGGAATCTCTAGCAAAGAAGTTTCGCTTTCCCTCCGAGATGCTGTTAAACCGACGGTGAATTGTTGGGTAGGGGTTTGAACAATTGGCTGGCGCAGCGTCAATTCGTAGTAGCGCGAGGCGGCATAAATATCGAGTCGGTCGAAGGGTGGCTCAATCACATCGCTGGATGTGGTGCCGTAGCTGACGCTGAACGTGCCATTGTAAGGATTAATCGGCAGTGTGTAGGAAGTATCAAAACTATCGCTGCCATCTGTATTGCTGTAGGCAAGGCTTAAACCATCTCCCAAACCGAATAAATTCGCTTCATTCACTTGCAAGCGACGTCGGAAGCTGCCCACGCTGGGAGAACGACCGTTATCGATGCCGATTTGGGTGCTAAAGGTCTTCGCCTCTGTTATCCGAACCTCCAGCAAACTGAATCCCGGACGGGTTCCAGCAGAAAGTTCCGCGGATAAATTGGCAATCAGCGGATTGAGTTGCAGCAGCTGCAATGCTTCTAAGAGACGCTCTCGATTGAGCGGCTTTGATGTGGCGACAGCCAAACGCGATCGCACGTAGTTGGAATTTAACCGTCGCGTGCCACTAATTTTAATGTCTTCTAAGCCGCCTTCGACGACCTGAATGGTAACGACGCCTCCCTGAATCGTTTGGTTAGCTGGAATCAGGGCACCTGACGTAATGTACCCTTGGTTGACGTAAAACTCGGTGACAGCAGTTCGAGCTTGCAGCAGTTCGGCAAAGGAAATTGGTCGATTGGTAAACGGCTTGGTAATTTCCGCTAGCTTTTCGGAACTGAAAGCTGTATTGCCGATGAATTCAAACTTTTCCACCGTGATGTTGCCAGGAACCGTCTCCCCTGGTGTCTCCTCGTCTGGGGAAGGCTGCGTAGGCGACTGGAGCAAGTCTCCTGGCGGCGGTAGTGGGGCAGGTGTTTCTGGTAAAGGAAGTGGGGAAGGGGAGGGAGATGGTGGTTGAAGGATGTCTTGTGGCGGAGGGAGTTGAGGAACTTGAGCCGAGTCAATCGTTTCAGGAAGCGATCGCGCGACTTGCGCCGTCAAGCAGAGACTCAGCATTGCTAAACCCAGCCGAAGATACAATAAGCGATCGCCCCCAGAAAAATTACGGCACATAGCACTTAGCGGTTGTTAGCCCGAAACGATGGGAGTAGTACGGAACAGCAGCAGTGAGAACGACTTCGCCTCGATCGTTTTTTACCCAACCTTGTGCTTCTACCGGCTCTTTTGTCAAGTTTGACTGTATGGCAACATCCTTTTGGGAGTGAGTGGAAGCTGGTGCAGCCTGACGCCAATCTGTCCAAACGGCGTTGCTAGTTCGGGTTTCGCTAGGATTATCTGGCAACCCTCCGCTTCCCGTCACGGTGAAAGAACTCGCAACGTTGCTGCCACTCGCCGGACAAGTTTGCGCCACCAATCCAGAAGCATCGACCAATTCTGCTGGTAAAGTCGCTAACCCGCGACTGGGATCGACATCCAGGGTATTAATTTGTACGGTGCCATCGACCCCAAATTCCGAACTCGCCGTGATGTCACTTTGGGAGGTTGGGCGCGATCGCAACTGGCTACCAAAGATACTAGAAGTGGTGATGTTGATACTCCCTCCCCGACCTTGGAAGGCATTGGCGGTAATATCGCTATTTTCAGATGGGACAGCGACGATGAATTTGGCATTAATATCCACATTCCCGCCATCTCCACCCGCTTTTGCAGTGCCTGCGGTGGTGGAAAGGTTACTATTGCGGCGCAGCAATAATAAGTCTTGCACTCGCAATCGAATATTCCCGCCGTCACCGGATACAGTTTGGGCGTTGAGGGTTGCCCCATTGTCTAGCAGGATAGAGCCAGAGTCAATTTCGAGTTCCCCAGCTTTTCCTAACCCTTGACTGCCCACAGAGATTTGTCCCCGATCCCGAACCGTTAACAACTGAGTTTTAACCGTCAGACTTCCCCCATCTCCGGTCGAAAATGCCGGAAGATTACTGCTATCGGAGGGGGAACCATCTCCGTCTCGGATGACATCGGCGGGGTTGCCGGTGCCAGCAAATAATCTGCTGCGAAGCTTTCCATTTCCTGAAGTCCCAATCAGTTCTACCAACTCAGAGGCATTCACCTCCACATTTCCCCCGAAACCTGCCCCAAAAGTAGCCGCAGAGACTTCTGCCCCATTTCGGATCGTCAATTTCCGAGTGGTAATCGTTAAGTTTCCAGCTTTCCCATTGCCTCTAGAAGTTTGAACCGACAATCCACTGGGACGGCGATCGCTCGGTGCGGTGCCACTCAGTTCCACCCGATCGGTGGCATAGACGTTGATACTTCCTCCCTGCCCCGTTCCGGAACCACTCGCTGATATCCGCGCCCCATCCCGAACTAGCAATTGCCGGGTCGTAATTTTCACGTTTCCCGCATCTCCCCCTGCATCTTTAACATCACTGGCGAGTTTGCTGGGTTTTTGACCATCCGCTGAGGTGCCGATCAGTTCTACCGAATCAGAGACATTGATGTCGATAATCCCTCCTTTCCCCTTGCCGGTGGTTGTTGCAGAGACCTGAGAACCCCCTTGAATGGTTAGCCGCACAGCTTGGATAAAGATTCCTTGCCCATTTCGATTCCCCAACGTATTTGCAGAAACTTTTGACTCATCGCTAAATGTCACCTGTCTGCCGGAAAGCTGGATCGCCCCGCTACCTTGACTGCTGACATCAATCGCTGCTTGATTCGTGAGGGATATATCTGCTTGGACGACGCTATCTAGAAATTTCAAGCGCCAACGATTGCCTTCGACATTCAGCTTTACGGTTCCTGGTTCTGCGACTCCTGCCAACTCGACTCGACCACTCCGCGCTTGTAAAAGCCCGCCCTTCCAACTCACATCACCGCCTAATAACAACAAAGTCTGATTTTCCGAGACTTTCAGGGTGCTAGCAGAACCCACGATTGGTTTAGGCAGTTGTGAAGAGATAAACCCGCTAGGGTCGCCAACCATCGTCAGTAAGCTACTCGATCCCCCTGGATTGGTGGCGCTAAACTGACTACCATCCGCCCATACCAAAGCATCCAGCGTGGTGGCAACAAAAGAGCCTCTGGTGGCACTACCGACATTGAGTTGAGCCTTTGGCCCGAAGTAAATGCCACTGGGATTGATCAAGAAGAAGTTGACCGGCTGATCGGTAAAAATTGAGCCGTTAATCAAGGAGGGAGAACCGCCTGTGACACGGGACAGAATATTCTGGATATTGGCGGCGCTGCTAAAACCCGCTACCTCGCCTGCGTTGAGGCTAAATTTTCCAAAGCTGTGGAACAGATTACTGCCGACGGTTTGACCCGCTGATTGAGGAATAACGTAATTGGGACCCGTTAAGGTTTTTGCCAAGCCGAGGCTGCCATCAAGGGTGATATTTTGGGCGATCGCGCGATCGCTCGCAGCGGCGATCGTACCCAGCGCGATCGCGCTTCTTATCCAACAAGGGTGGCAATGCAGCGATCGAAGCACTCTGCGAATTAACACGCTTGGCTAGCATTACCTTGACGGTAAGGTTTCCGTATATTCACGCAATAGCCTAACACAGCCTACCCATTTAGATGCTCACGTTTAACCTTTTTCCATAAAAGTTGAACTAACTTGCTGACACTGAATCATCAAGACGCGATCGCAATTAGCGAGGACACTGGGACGCTAACGCTAAACTCTTAGGGGAAGAAGAAACAGCAGCCATCAGCACGACTTCACCTTGATGATTTCTCCCCCATCCAGTCGCTTCCACCAAAGGCATCGCCGGGGAATGAGTCTGAGATTTGGCAACCGCAGTTGAGCGAGGGAAAGCTTTTGCAGCATGCGAGATCCGATTTGGACGGCTTGTTTGAGAAATTCGCCAATCTGTCCAAACGGCGCTGCTGCTTCGGGTTTCGCTGGGATTGTCCGGCAATCCACCGCGCCCAGTCAAGATGAATTCACTTTGTGCAAGCCCCCCACCAGTCGGACAAGTTTGTGCCACCAATCCAGACGCATCAACCAACTCTGCGGGTAAAGTCGCTAACCCGCGACTGGGATCGACATCCAAAGTATTGATATTGACTGCGCCATTTACACCGAATTCCGAACTCGCGGTGATGTCACTTTCTGGCGTGAGGCGGGGGCGAAACTGGGTGCCAAAGATGCCAGAGGTGGTGATGTTGATATTCCCTCCCCGGCCCTCAAAGGCATTCGCAGTGATGTCGCTATTTTCCTTAGGGACGGCGACGATGAATTTGGCATTTATGTCCATATTGCCGCCGTTTCCACCTGTCTTATCGGTGCCTGCGGTAGTGGAAATGCTACTGCCGTGGCGCAACTGCAATAAATCCTGCACTTGTAGGGTAATATTGCCGCCATTTCCCGATTTGGTTGTTGCAGTCAAGGCGGCTTGGTTGTCTAAAAGAATTGAACCTGCCTCGATTTCTAGATTGCCTGCATTTCCCGTCCCTTGGCTGCTGACATTGACTTGAGCGCCATCTTGGACAATTAACTGCCCCGTGGTAATTTTTAAGTCTCCCGCAGTTCCAGTCCCTGATGTTTGAGTCAGCAAGCTGCTGGCTTGCCCATCTGCCGATATTCCTACCAACTGCACAGACTTCTTGGCGGTGATGGTCAATTTTCCTCCCTGACCCTCCCCTAAAGTTCCCGCCGATACCAGCGCTCCATTCTGGACAGTCAACTGTCCCGTTTCAATCGTCAAGTCTCCCGCTGCGGCGCTACCTGTTGTCCCCACCAACAAGCCGCTTCTAAACTGACTATTTGCTGACGTTCCAATGAGTTGTATCGAATCTGCGGTGACGCTCACCGTTCCGCCTTTGCCTGTCGCGCCGCCAAAAGTAGAAGCAGAAACCTGTCCCCCATCCTGAGCAATCAACTGTCCGGTTTTCATGGTCAAGTCTCCAGCAGCTCCGGAGCCGCCTTGAGTCACTGCAAACAAACCGCTAGGATTCCCTTTTGCGGAGGTGCCAATCAATTGTACGGACTGTTGTGCGGTGACACTCAATTTGCCGCCCTGACCTGCTGCATCAACCGTAGAAACTGAGACCTGCGCCCCATCTTTGAGAGTTAGCTGATCCGTTTTCAGCGTTAAGTTTCCGGCGGCTCCAGCACCTTCAGTTTGAGTAAACAAGCCACTAACATCTACCCCATCTGCTGAAGTACCAATCAGTTCCACAAACTTTGCAGCAGATACGCTTAACGTTCCCCCCTGACCAGTGCTAAAAGTAACGCTTCCTATCTGCGACCCATCTTTGACAATCAACTGTCCCGTTTCAATTGTTGCGTCTCCAGCCGCGCCATCCCCGATAGTCTGGGTTAACAAGCGGCTTCCTGCTAAGAGTTCGAGGGACTCCTGTGCAGTTACTGTAATCTTCCCTCCTGGTTTTGACCCGATGGTGTTCGCCTCAATTTTTGAGCCATCGGTGAGCGTAATCCGCTTGCCTGAAAGCTGGATAGCACCGCTACCCTCACCACTGGTATCAATGACCGCTTTTTCTGTTAGGGAAATATCTGATAGTTGCACCCCTGCCGGAAAATTCAAATGCAGATTGTTACCATCAACATTTAGCTCTACGGTTGCTGCTTGCGCCACTCCTCCCAACTCGACGCTACCGCCGGGAGCTTTTAATTGCCCTGCTGGCAACTCTATATCCCCACCCACTAACAACAAACTCCGACCATCAGGAACTTGTAAACCTATCTCAGATTGAATGACAATCGGCTGAGGGGCAATTTGATTAAATAAAAAAGCTGAAGGATTAACCGTCAGAATTGGGGGAACATTCGGCGCAGAAGCACTGAAAACACCCTGAGTGTCAAACGCAATTGCATTCGCTGTCATTGCTACAAACGAACCACCGATATCCAGAGAAGCTTTTGATCCAAAGAGAATCCCATTGGGGTTCATTAAAAATAGATTGGCATCGCCAATTACTCCCAGCGTCCCCAGAATCTCGGAACGACTCCCTCCTGTCACCCGACTCAGTATGTTTTTAATCTCTGGAGGAGAGAGAAAATAGGCGGCTCGGATTTCTCCAATGTCGAATTGTTTAAAACTGTGGAACAAATTGGAACCCCGCGTTGCTCCGCCAAAGATGAATTCAACTGGGAAGCCAGGAGCAAAAGGTACCACTACAGAACTTTCAGTTTCTAAAGTTTCATCGGGTACGATCTGGGAACATAAGCGGCTGACTTTGAAAAGCGCCCCTACTATCGCCAACGTGCATACCAGCCCCAACTGCAAAGTCTGCTGGAGCCAGCTTTTAGGATTCACAGCATTTGTCTCCATTCAGGTAAGTGAAAAACTGAGTATGGTATTTCACTGCAACAAAGTTTATAAGATGTCTAGAAATTTTTCGCTCTTTCCTAACCCACCTTAAAAATGGGAATTGAGCGTTTAAATACTCCCAGATTTACCCAAATTTCCACTAGCACCTATTCCGTGAAGCTCAAGTTCAAACTTGACTCGAATAGAGTTGCAAAAGTTACGCGATCGCTCACCAAACTACTAGGGTCAATTTTTAGAGTTTGGCTGACTAAGTTGCTATTTGCTAAAGCGAACCCAACCAGAGGTCGCTCGTTAAGCATTGCGCCTACGATATGTTTGAAATGGGCAGGAACGTTAGGAGTCGGAGTAGCGGGCACATAACTTTTGATGGCATCCTGAGCTACATTGAAGTCTTTAATGATGTCAAAACCATCAGCACTTTGGACATAATAGCCAACTCCCGGCTGTATGCCCCAGCTAATAACGTTGGTAAATATAAAAATATCACTGCCAGCATCGCCCGTGAGAGTGTCAAAGCCAGCACCTCCAACTAAGGTATCATCGCCAGCGCCACCGATGAGATCGTCAATGCCATCGCCGCCATAGAGGTCATCCTTTCCTTCAAAACCAGTAATGGTGTCATTTTCTACACTCCCCTTTAAATTCGGGTCATTTCCAGAAGTGCCGTTGATAATTGCCATGTCGATTACTCAATGTTTTTGTTGGTAGTTTAGTGTTAAAAAATACAACAATAAACGCCCGTTTTTAGAGAAATTCACTCAGCTACAAACTCTATCTTTGTGCGGCTAAATGCGAGATTAGCTGTATAGCAATTCAAGGGTTGGAGACATTGGGTGACAATGTGCCACTGGAATTGAATTAATGGCACACAACTGCTTGAAACTAATCTCTTGCTCAGCAAATTTCAAACCTTTATTCAACCCTTACTTTATAAGGTTAACTATTTTGTGAGCTTGTTACCAGTCACTTGTTCAGGCAAAATACATTTGTGGTAGCTCGGTTCAGCTTCACTCAGTTAGGTAACACTTAGATGATATGAGTTTATTTTATTTAGTAGATTTATCCGAGCGCTAGAACAGTGACAGCCAAGCGTTTTTTCTAGGTCATATCTAGCGCTCAAATTTCGGAAACCTAAAACAGCAACGATTATATGAAAATCGCGTTTGATTCCGACTCAAATTGATTTACGTAACTTATGCGATCGCTCAAAAAAATACTAACGTCAAGTGTTGGGGATGTGCTGACAAAGCCGCTATTTGTCAGCGCGCCAAGAAACTCCAGGGGAGGCCGGATGGGTGCGCCTGTAACGTGTTTAAAATGGGGTGGAATACCAGGTTTATCAGAAACAAATTCTTTGATAGCATCCTCAGATGGATTGAAGTCTTTAATGATGTCATAACCATCAGCACTCTGAACGTAGTAACCGCCTTTTGGGTTAACTCCATATGAAACAGAGCCTTTAAATACAAAAATATCAGCGCCAGAACCGCCCGTGAGAGTGTCAGGGCCAGCACCTCCCATTAAGGTATCATTGCCTTCTCCACCGCCAAGGGTATCCATGCCTTTGCCGCCATAAAGGTTATCGTTTCCGGCAAAACCATTGATGGTGTCATCCTCTGTGCCTCCCGTCAAATTAGAGTCATTTCCCAAAGTGCCGTTGATAAGTGCCATGTCGATTACTCTTTCCTAATGTTTTGGTGGTAGTTTAGTGTTAAAAGATATAAGGCTAACTATCCGCTTTTGTGGAAACTTACTCAGTTAAAAACTCTATTCGCTTTGCAGCTAAATACGAGGTTAGTTGTATAGCAATTCTCGCTTGGTTGCGATACATTCTGTAGGAACATGGCAATGCTATGTCCTTACCAAGGCAGCGGGAACGTGCAATATATTCCACTCAACTGAGAAACGCTATAAAATTCTTTCAACCTTCTCCAAACAGGAGGGGTTTCAGTGCATTGAGTGACTATTTGCCATTGGAATTGGACTAAGGGCATAGAACTGATTGAAAATAATTTTTTGAGCAACAAACTTTCGACTTTTATTTTATAAGTCTAACTGTTTTCAAAACTTGTTGTCAGTCGCTTGTTTTGGCAAAACATATTTGTGGTAGCTCGTTTAAGTGTCACCTAATTGAGTGACACTTAACTGAGATAAGTTAATCTTATTTTGCACATTTATCTGAGCGCTAGAACAGTGACAGCTAAGCGTTTTTACTAGGTCATGTCTAGCGCTCAAAGTTCGGGAATTTAAAACAGCAGCGATTGTGTGAAAATTGGGTTAAATCCCGACTCAAATTGATTTACGTAACTTATGCGATCGATCAAAAAACTACTAAGGTCAAGCGTTGGAAATGTGCTGACAAAGCCGCTATTTGTCAGCGCGCCAAGAACATCCCCTGGAGGTATGATGGGTGGGCCTGTAACGTGTTTAAAATGGGGAGGAATACCAGGCTCAGAAACAAATGCTTTGATAGCATCCTGATCTGGATTAAAGTCTGTAATGGTGTCAAAACCATCCGCACTCTGAACATGGACAACGCCGCCCGACGGTGGAGTGTGGTTAATATAGCCTTTAAATACAAAGATATCAGCGCCAGGACCGCCCGTGAGAGTGTCAAAGCCAGCACCTCCAACTAAGGTATCATTGCCTTCTCCACCGTTGAGGGTATCTATGCCATTGCCGCCATAGAGGTTATCGTTTCCGGCAAAACCATTGATGGTGTCATTTTCTGTACCTCCCTTCAAATTCGGGTCGTTTCCTACAGTGCCATTGATAAGTGCCATATTAATTAGTCCTTGAAAAAATTAGTGGTTTGGCTGTGATTTTAGTGTTGAAATATACAACACTGAAGTTTCCTACTTTTTTAGAAACACATTTATCTACAAACCGAATTTTTAGCTTCCGGATTCTTTAGTATTTTTTGGACAAAAGTGAAATTTAGTTATGTAAGCAGGGCTGAAGCTAACAGCATCGATTGATAGGAATCTTGTTTTAATGGTGAGCTAGCCCTTCAGATACCCGGCTTCTCTCTTGAAGTCGGGTATCTCGCCTTCACGAATCATTGAGGAGTGCGATCGCTTCGATGTCAAATCCGGTGAATTACCGCATAATCCGCAATCGCCTGCCAAAGCCTTGAGGCCAAATTAGACTTGTTTGTTTACTGTTGTTGAGCGGTGCAGCAATCAATTACAGGTTCTTGAGCGATCGCTTCCAAGCCACCAGAGGTTAATAAACTTACCCAGTCAGCAGTGAGGGCAGCATCTTTTGGATTCGTACTCCGGAGTTCAGCAAGAGCAGTGAGGGCATCATGCCAGATTCCTTGTTTGGCATAAAGAACCACACGTTCCCGTGGGGTTGCTTTCTGTAACTGACTCATCAAAGTGGCAGAAGGTGCAATCCGCTGAACTGACCCTTCAACCAAGGGCGGAGCATCCGGATCGCAATCAATCATGAAAAACCAACGGTACATCTTGCCCACTTTTAGGGGCGCTATTGTAGCCGGAAGACGCACTTTGACTACACCAGGCTGCTTTTGGGATGCGATGAACTTGGTTTGATAGACATTGTTACCTTGGTCATCCTGTAGGATGAATTCCACAGGCAGGTCGGGTGTGAGCGCATAAGGAATGTAATACCAAAAGGTAGGAGCCTCAGCAGCCGTTAATGCCCATACGGACTCAAAGGTTTTTAAGGGTGAGTTCCCAGATTGTCCTTCATTCAAACTTGTCTGAGTCGCAGGCACCAAGGCAGTCAGAGGCTCCTCGCCGATCGCGGCTGGACACGTACCACGGCTAGCCCCTCCTCGCTGTCGTCCAGCGGGGGCGCTGCGGTCTGCTGGTGGTGGGGGTGCCTTGAACAGAAGGGTGCCGGGGCTACGGCTAGCGCCTCCTTGCCGTCGTCCAGTGGGGGCGCTACGGTCTGCTGGTGGTGGTGGCGCGTTGGACTGTACGGTTAAGACTTCTGCGAAAGCAGGTTTTACGGGGATTTGTGTCAAACTGCCGATAAAAGCAACCAGGAAGAGGGTATGCCATTTGGCACCGCTTGTATTAGGAGACCTCTGACCCAACCCCTCTCCTGCAAGGCGAGGGGAGTCCGACTCAGTCTTGCCTTGCAGGGAAGGCGAAGGGGGGCTTAGGTTTTTCAGGTGCAAGATATAAGGTTTGGCACGCTGCGCGATCGCTCTGGCAAGGATTATCTGTTTAAAAGGGAACTTCATATAGCTAGTCGAAGGAATTTTAAGGTGAGTGACTATCGTCTAGCTCGAAAGGTTGCATACACGGCTACGCTGGTGCTGCTCGCTACCAAGGCTAGCGCTGGTGGAACCAAAGGCACCCAACAACCGCTTTGGATTAACAGTGCCAAGCATAAACCATACAACAAGATTTGTGCGGCGGCGATCGCTATCCCTAAGTGGACCGGGGACTTCAGATAGCAGACGAACAACCCTCCCAGTAAAGACCAGCCCCAAATCCAAAAAACTTCGCCCCACTGAGGCCACACCCATAATAGCGATCGCCCATCTTTCACTGCACTAATCATTTGACTCACCATTTGCGCTTGCACAAATACTCCCGGCATTTGCTTTTCAGCCCACTGACCTTGACTGTAGGGTGTGAGCCAATAGTCATGAAAACTGTTAGCACTCGTGCCGATCAAAACAATCCGATCCTTGATGGAATTGGGATCGATCTGACCGTTGAGAACTTCTCTGAGGGTCACTCGATCCGCAATATTTTCCGGGGAGCGGTGGGAGCGATAATTCAGCAGCACTTGATGACCCCAGGCATCGGTTCCTTGGTAGCCACCTGTAAAACTCTCCAAAGGCTTAAAAACCACCTTACCCAGTTGCAAGAACCCCTCTGAATTAATTGTCGGTACAATGCCTTCTGCCGCTAAATAACGGAATGCTAATTGGGCGCTGAAGGCGTAGTAAGCCGTACAGGGAGAGGCGGGGTCTGGTTTCAGCGATAACAGATGGCGACGAACCACTCCATCGGAATCGACCATGAAATCACTAAACCCTAAACGTTCTGTTGGGATTTCTGGCGGTGGTGGAATCCCCGGTTCCTCCGCCTGCGGATCGCTGACTTTGCAAATACCAATTAAGCGATCGCTTTGGCGTAACCGATTGGCTAAATCTTTCTGACTGGGTAATGCTGGAAAATCTCGATAAATATCTAAGCCAATCGCTCGCGGTTTATACTGCTCTAGTTTCTGCAACAGTTGATTGAGTGCCGGATCTGACAACGACCCACGCCTCTGTTCTGGATTCTGAGCTTGAACATCTGCTTCAGTAATGGTAATCACCAAAAGGCGCGGATCTGGCTTTTCATCGGGTCGCCTGGTCAGTATTTGGTCAAAAGCTTTTAGTTCTATTGATTGCAGCATTCCCTGATGCCGCACCCCGGCGATCAATGATGCGATCGCTACGCTGGCAAGCAACGCTACCCGCAGTCGTCCCCGCCAGGTTTGAGGTTGAGTCTGGGAGGATCGGGAGGGGGATGGCACAGGGGAATCGAGAATCGGGAATTCTTCTTTCCTCTTCCCAACGATTCCTTGCCAAGTCGGTGGCAACACAGCCGGATTTTGGCAAACGATTGGCAACCACGTCGCGCAAGGAAATTTAGCTTCTAGTCCTTGCAATCTTTCCCGTGCTTCCCGTACTGCTAAATAAAAAGACTCACCACGAGCAAAGGCTTCGAGAAAAGACTTCAAAAATTCTTGTGCAACCTTATCCGGTACGGGTTCCCGCATCACAATAATTTGCGGAATATGTAAAGAAGCCAAATCTTTTGCCAAACCTAACCCATCGCAAGAGTTAAAAATCGCGATTTTTAACCCGCGTTCAACCGCTTTTTTTAATCCATATTTAAGTTCTTCTATTGATAAGCTTTCTGTTTGATTAATATAAATTTGTCCCGTTCCGCCATTCTTCTGGCTGGAACTATGACCGGCAAAAAATAAAATATCCCAGCCTTGTTTCCAAAGCTGTTCGGTTAATTCTTCCCGCTGTGGTTCTACCAGGAATCTGATCTCCGCGTCGGGTAATTGCTCTAATAAAATTCGATCGGCTTGGGTATTAATTCCCGTACTATTCCCCAAAATTGCCAAAATTCTCACCTTCTCGATAGGCGATGAGAGTTGTTCTACACGTTCGTAGACTGGAGCGCTTAAAGCAATTTCGGCTTTTGGGTAGCGATCGCATAATTCCCAAAGATGCCAAGGTAATTTCCGTAGCTGAACGTCTTCGGTTTGGATAATGAACCGAATTTCATCGGCAGGAACTAATTGTTCTAAGAGTTTTTCTCGAATTGCCCGAAACGGCTCTGAATTTAGCCAGACATTTAAGCGATCGCGCAATACATTGGCTGCCAAACTACAGTCATCAATCTTGGCAACATTAGTCGGTTGACTAATTTTTGCTTCTAGTCTGTAGGGCACTCCCAAGCGACGATAAGCGGTTGTCCAGATGGTGTAGTGTTGGGGAATGTCTGGAGCGGGAGGTAACATTCCAACGCTTTCTATCGAAGGGCGTTCACCATCGTTCCCAATTTGTAATGAGACTGGGAAACCTTCTTCAAAAGAACCACTCCATAGTTTTATAACAACTAATTTAACCATTTTGACGGTAGGACGATTAGTTTTCAGTAATTAAATGTAAGGGTTGTTTCCAGATAACTGGAAAAATTGCTCTTGGATTACAAGAGGTGTCTCAAGTTTACAAATAATCGCTAAATAACAAAGTCTTCTTGAATGCTGGCATTCCCCAAAGCGACTCTAACGCTAAACTGTTCTCCAGAATTGCCACTAAACTCTAATTGAATGTAATCATCTGCATCTCTTGACTCAGCTTCTAGAAAATTAGAGCCAGATTCATCAAGGACAATCAATTGGAGAGAAGGGGGTAAATAAACTTGATTACCCATAGGATGCACCTGAAGAAGAATATTCGTTTTTTCTTCAGATTCTGGATTGATTTCAACAACTAAAGCAACAAAAAGGTCGGCAATCTCTACCCCTAAGTCTATCAATTTTGCTTTGCGAACGGCAGCTTCTGGCTGTTCCAAACTGGGAGCAAGTACATCGCCTCTAAAACTAAAGGCTAGATTTGATGTTGGCGTTAACAAAGTTTCAACGGTTTGCCAACCGGCTTCAAAAACATTGTTGAACCATTGGCTCAAGTTGGCTTGGGTTCTGCGGAAGGCAGGGGTGAGGGACGATGCAGCCGCTGTAATCGGATGCATTAATTCCTGCAAGCGATCGAGTAAATCTTCAGGCGATCGCAATTGACCGATCGACAACTCTGAGGTAGTGACGCTGGGGGTAAATCCCAACACACTTGCCTCTCGCATCGATTCATCGATTTGAACCATCACATAGCCAATTCGATCTGACCAAACTTCGGGGGGAATGTGGCAGATTTGTTCGGTGCTTCTCAACGGACGACATTCTAAGCGACCAATTCCCCGCACTTCTAAGTCAGCTACATCAGAACATAAGCGCACGATGGGATTCCAGCTATCACTGGCTGCAAGATTGGTGGGAATCCCCATCATCTGCAAGTAATCATTAACCACACAGACAGATAAGGTATTCAAGAGAACTTGCTCTGCTTTGTGTGGTGTCGGCTGCTGAGTGGCAAACTGCTGTGCTATCGTGCGTGCGGCTTGGGTAATCGGCAACGGTAGGGCAAAATCTTCTAGTTCGTGGGGGTTAAAAGTCATGGTTGGGCGGCTCCGTTCTTTATTTATAGATATCCCTCCGATTCACCAAATTTACGCAAGCGAGGGATACATTGGCGCTGATAAAAACTGCTCAATGTGGAAATGGGGAGGTTAAATTCCGCTGAAAGCTCTTTCCAACCAGCTTCTGGGGGTAAGCGTCGCAAGATTAACGCTTGAGCATTCACTTCGGGACGACCGGCAATGTGCGTGCGGCGCAACTCACCTTGAGAATCGGCTTCCACCCACTTTATGATGTCGTCCAACAAGGGGGGAACATCCGGAGTGGCTTCCAGACTATCCACCGGGTCAGTCGTTTCACCGATATCGCCCGACTTTGACCTTTTGGCTTGACCTGTAACGGTTCTCGATTCTTGTTTTTTACCGTCAATATAGAAATCTTGAAGCCGCCGTTTCAGGTAGGTATTCAGCCAGGTGATGACACTGCTGCGATTCGGGTCATAAGCTTCGCCAGTATTTCCTTCACAGATGTTTTGACAGAAATACACCCAGGTCTGTTGCAGTGCATCTTCATAGTAAGGCGTATATTCTTTCCAAAGCTTGTGTGCGATTAAGCGGATCACCCTAGTTAAGTTTTTCTGGCGCTGGGCACTTCCATGCGGGTGCATACAGGCTTCTTTCACCAGATAGCGAAGCTTTGACTCTAGTCCATCCATAATTTGCGATCGCCCCTTCGGTTGATACAGCGCCAATTTTGTCTGGAAGCGTATCTATTTAAGATAACTTTCCCCTTGATGTCTACTCCATACAGTTAGAGATTACGGATTCTCGATAGCTGATGAATCAGGATTCCGGCAGGTGGCAAGGAAGAACTAGGCGCGTAATTATGCGTTCTTCAAGGATAGCGATCGCTCTGGTTGAAAGTAAATAGCCCAACTGTCGCACGATTCAGTGACACTCATTTGAGCGATCCAAGATATGTTTCAACGTCAAAAGCAATTGTTAACGCCGCTTTGAACAACATTTATCTACAGTGCCAAAGCTGAAAAGCCTATGTAGGAAGGTTTTTCATTTCCTCTCTCCCCACTGAGCTGAGGCACAACCACCCATATTTGCCAATTTTATGTAAACGTTTGTAACGACCTGCATAATTGGCTCTACTCAGGCTGACAAGTGCATAGAGGTCAACGAAATGCAACGGGGAGATTAACAACCCAACTTCTGGTTTCCCACGCATCATCACCAGCCTCCAGTCAACAGAGCAACGAGCGATGTCCGAAAGCTCTCTAGAAGTGCAACGGCGAACAAAAACATTTCCTGAGAATACAAACCTTTTGGACATCGCTGACCACCAATCAACCGATTCAAGCGATTGATTGATGACAACACACCAAACAACACCAATCCTAAACAGCAAAGATTATGGCGATTATCAACGGCACCATTTACAACGACACACTCTCCGGCACCGCTTACAACGATTCCATTTACGCCAAAGACGGGAACGATACAGTTTATGGCGGAAGTGGCAATGACTACATTGATGGCTGGTATGGCAACGACAACCTCTATGGTCAAGATGGCAATGACACCATCCTCGGTTACTACGGCGATGACTACATCAATGGCGGCTACGGCAACGACAGTCTCTATGGCGAAGTAGGCAACGACCACATGGATGGCTGGTATGGGGATGACTACCTATCCGGTGGTGCAGGCAACGACACCATGCTGGGCTACTATGGCAACGACAGCCTGTATGGCGGCACTGGCAGTGACAAACTCTATGGCGAAGCCGGTAAGGACTACCTGAATGGTTATGGCGGCACGGTTGGTGAATACGATACCTTGAGTGGTGGCAGCGAAGGTGACACCTTCGTTCTGGGTACCGCTAGTAGTGTCTCCTACCTAGGTACTGGCTACGCAACCATCACTGACTTCAAGTGGAATGAGGGCGACAAGATTCAGGTCAAGGGCAGCTACACTGACTACACCCTGAGTAAGAGCTATGACTTCGGAGGCACCACGGCGCTGGATACAGCAATCTATAAGGGCAATGACTTGATTGCGGTGGTTCAGGATACGACCAATGTTTACGCTTCTGCTGACTTTGTCAGCGTCTAGGTTGACACATCGGGATAACTTGACTCGATAACTTCACCTCCCCTCAGAGACCTGTTTCTCTGGGGGCTTTTTTCTTTTCTGTTTACGCGATCGCTACCCTTACTTAAACTGTATGGTTGCACAATTTCATGTAAACGTTTGTAACAACTTGCATAACTAGCGCTACTCAGGCTGACAAGTGCATAGAGGTCAACAAAATGCACCAGGGAAAAAACAAAGTAAATTCTGGTTTTCCCAGCAGCATCAACCGCCTCCAGTCGATAGAGCAACCAGCGAGATTCAAAAGCTCTCTAGAAGTGCAACGGCGAACAATAACATTTCCTGAGAATACAAACCTTTTGGACATCACTGACCACCAATCAACCGATTCAAGCGATTGATTGATTCCAACACCCCGACCAACACCAATCCTAAGCAATCCTAAAGAGCAAAGATTATGGCGATTATTAACGGCACCGCTTACAACGACAACAACACCTACAACGGCCCCGGCTATCCTTTCAACTATCACGGTCAGATCATCGGCACTGCCTACGACGATTCTATCTATGCTGGAGCCGGTGACGATATTGTGAAAGCTGGCGCAGGCAATGACTACGTAGATGGTTGGACTGGCAACGACAACCTCTATGGTCAAGATGGTAATGACACTATCCTCGGTTACTACGGCGATGACTACATCAATGGCGGCTACGGCAACGACAGCCTCTATGGTGAAGTAGGCAACGACCACATGGATGGCTGGTATGGGGATGACTACCTATCCGGTGGTGCAGGCAACGACACGATGCTGGGCTACTATGGCAACGACAGCCTGTATGGTGGCACTGGCAGTGACAAACTCTATGGCGAAGCCGGTAAGGACTACCTGAATGGTTATGGCGGCACGGTTGGTGAATACGATACCTTGAGTGGTGGCAGCGAAGGTGACACCTTCGTTCTGGGTACCGCTAGTAGTGTCTCCTACCTAGGTACTGGCTACGCAACCATCACTGACTTCAAGTGGAATGAGGGCGACAAGATTCAGGTCAAGGGCAGCTACACTGACTACACCCTGAGTAAGAGCTATGACTTCGGAGGCACCACGGCGCTGGATACAGCAATCTATAAGGGCAATGACTTGATTGCGGTGGTTCAGGATACGACCAATGTTTACGCTTCTGCTGACTTTGTCAGCGTTTAGGTTGACACATCGGGATAACTTGACTCGATAACTTCACCTCCCCCCAGAGATTCATGTCTCTGAGGGGCTTTTTTTTCTGCTGAGGCAATGACTACCCCTAGCTGAACAATATGAAAGGGACATCAAATGACCCTAAAGAGGGCGGGATTGCACAGGTAAAGTGCCCAAATATATTGCTGTACCTGCCGATTAGCAGAATCATTGTAAACGTTTGTAAAGCTTTGCAAAACTACTGCACCTGTATCTGACAAGTCTATAGCGGTTCATCTAGAACCCAATCTTATTGAGACCGCAACCAGGGTACAAACCTCGATCTTCCCGGAAGGTATAAACCAATGAAGGCGCAGTGGAAAAGAGTATTCGTTAAAACAACAGTTTGGCTAGTTACTGAGATCATCCTGAACCTCTTGGGACTCGATAACCTAGCTGATTACAACGAATTTATTCTTGAGCAAAAGAAAATAATGGCAATGAACCATTTATTTGCGCCAACTCTCACTAATAAACTTTGCCTCTATTGGCTTGATTGTGACTCTGCGTTCCAGATGCCACTGGGCTTAGCACCTAAATTCTAAGGAACCTAAAGACAATAGAAGTTAAGAATATTAGGCAATTCTACATTTTGAGAGTAAATTTTGGGTTAACGAGTGCCATTGATTTATAGAAATTATACTACCAATCTAAAGGTAGAGCGGTTGGTCAATTGCAGGCAAAATTCAGTTGTAAAAATAAGCTAAGAAGGTATCAATAGCTAAAATAAATACTTTATATTGTTAGTAATTAGGGTAGAGTAATTTTAAAGGATTTTGAGCTGTTATGCTTTCGATTTCTAATGCTTTGCATCGCCTAAGGACTGGCGCGTCCTTGACGGTTCGTTAAAAAATATCTGACCAATCAAATCGGGTTGCTATAGAAAGGAATCGGTGATTTCCCGTGATTGATTGCACTTTGCTCAATGTTTTGTTTTTTTGGAGACAGGGTAGCTTTGGCTTGATGCCTAAATTTTAGTTTTACGAGAGAGTAGCTGTCCCTCTAATTTATCCATGTTAAGGGAAGGCTGAAATGATGGCACGAATAAACCCGTTTTATTGAGGTTTCCTCAAGCTGCTGCGATAAAAATCAGTTCACTGAGTTGTTGAGGCGATCGCGTTTCTTGTCTTTACAGCAATCTTCAAAATTTTTTGCTCTCGGCAAACAGCCGCTCTGAATCAAAACTTACTTTCATATCTACCTGTTCTGGAGGGATGAAGTTATGGAATTTGAAGATGCGATCGTTGACGAGCAAGAAGGGACAGGGATTCCTATATTTCTAGCTACCGAAGGCAGCGGTGACTACGATCTTCCAGGAGGACAAGGGAACTTCAACGAGTGGGAACAGAACTTCGACGAACCCTGGTTTGCTAAGGCTGATGTCAAGTTTGTGGACGGGCAAGCGTCTATTCCCCTGCAAATCTTGAACGATAATGTCGTTGATGGAAATGACACCCTAGTATGGACCATTAAGGACTCAGCTCCTTTTGGGTTTACGCAGGAAACCTATACATTTAAGGAAAACGATGCTAACAATCCGAACAACGGCGTTGTTCCAATTCAGCTAAGCCTCAACTCGAATATTAAAACTGCCGTTATTACCATCGAAGACGCTAACAATATTGTTACTCCCATCTTCGGTAATGCCGCCAACAACTCTCTATATGGCGATCAGGGGGATGACGTTGTTTATGCGAAAGCCGGGAAAGACTACGTCAATGGCTGGAACGGCAACGATAGCCTTTACGGTGAAGCCGGGAAGGACACGCTACTGGGTGGTTTTGGCAACGACTATCTGAATGGGGGCTACGGTAAAGACAAGCTGTACGGCGAAGCCGGAAATGATATTTTAGATGGTTTAAATGGGAATGACAGCCTTTATGGGGATGCTGGCGATGACCTTCTGATGGGCTGGTCTGGTAACGATTGGTTATCTGGCGGCGACGGGAATGATGTCCTCAAGGGTCAGGTTGGCAAGGACACTCTCGTCGGCGGTTTTGGCAATGACCGGCTGACGGGTGGTGAGGGGGCGGATAAATTTGTCTTTAATTCTCCGGGGGAGGGAATTGATAACATCCTGGACTTCAATTCCCTAGAGGGGGATAAGATTCAGATTTCTGCTAGTGGTTTCGGCATTGGGAAAGGTCAATCCGATAAGTTCAGCTACGACAGCAGCACAGGTGCTTTGTTCTTTGAGCAGACACAGTTGGCGTCTGTGCAAATCGATTCGGGTTTTGTCCTTGCCTCAGACATGATTATTGTTTAAATATCGTGCGTGCAAAATGGCACGCTATTCTGGGAAGCGATCGCCTTTTTCATCCTGACAGACGTCTGGATACGTTTTTACTCAGGCAAATGGTTGAATCCGACCCAGTGGTGGGGTTTGTGTATGAAACTGCGTTCTCTGTCATTTTGGCTTTTTGGCAGTCTTTCCGGGTTCTGTCTGGTGACAACCAGCCCCATGCAGGCGCAAATTGTCGAGGATTCAACCCTACCCCAGCCCTCCATCGTTACTCAAAGTGGCAACAGCAGAATAATTACCGGAGGTACGCAAGCTAACTCCAACTTGTTCCACAGCTTTGAGGAATTTTCGATTCCTACTAACGGCAGTGCTTACTTTAACAATGCTGCCAATATTCAAAACATTATCAGCCGCGTCACGGGTTCCTCGGAGTCTAAGATTGACGGCTTGATTCGAGCCAACGGGACAGCCAACCTATTTCTAATTAACTCGAACGGGATTACTTTTGGCTCAAATGCGGCGCTGAAGATTGGCGGATCTTTTTTGGCGAGTACGGCGACTAGCCTCAGCTTGGCGGATGGAACTTCGTTCAGCGCCACGAATCCCCAAACGACACCCCTGCTGACTCTCAGCGTCCCGATTGGTTTGCAATTTGGAAAAGCAGCAGCCAGCATTCAAGTACAGGGGGCGAAGCTGCAAGTGCCGTCTGGGAAAACCTTGGGGCTAGTGGGTGGTAACTTGACGCTCGTGGGAGGAAGATTACAGGCGGCGGGAGGACGGATTGAATTAGGCGGCGTGGCTGGAGCAATCACACCCGCTTCCCCCGTACAAGTTAACCTCACCCCAACTGCCCAAGGCTATGCTCTGGGGTATCCGAATATCCAGAACTTCCAAGACATCCAGTCCCAGCAAACGACGGTAACGACCAGCGGCAATGGGGGAGGCGATATCCACGTCCAAGGTAGGCGGATCGCGCTTACAGAGGGTTCTCAGATGCTGGCGAATACCTTGGGTTCAGCACCTGGAGGGGCTTTAGCGGTCACTGGCTCGGAGTGGGTGGAAATTAGTGGCAGTTCGCTTAGTGGCGATCGCAGTGGTTTATTTGCCAGGGTTAATTCAAAAACAGCCACCGGATCTGGGGGAAATCTGACCGTTGAAACCGGAAAATTCATTGTCCGGGATGGGGCGCAAGTCTCCACTTCTACTTTCGGTCAAGGGCAGGGCGGGAATTTAACGGTGCGTGCGACCGATTCGGTAGAAGTCAGTGGCAGATCGAGCGATCGCGAAATTGGGAGTGGATTGCGGGCTACAGTCCAAGGGGGAGCAAAAGGGGATGGGGGAAATCTAACTGTTGAAACTGGACAATTGATTGTCCGAGATGGAGCCGAAGTAACAACTTCTACTTTTGGGCAAGGGAAAGCCGGAGATTTAACCGTGAGAGCGACCCAAGTGGAAGCGATGGGTTATGGTTTCGATGAAAACAATACGCTCAGGCAAAGCAGTTTGCGTGCCCAAGTAGAACAAAACGCCACCGGAACTGGAGGAAATTTAACTATAGAGAGCGATCGCTTGAGCGTTCAAAATGGGGCACAAGTTGCAGTGACGACGCTTAGCAAGTTTAGCCAAGCCAAGGCAGGCACTTTGATAGTTCGAGCTTCAGACGTTGAACTGGCGGGGGTTGCGGTTTCCGCAGACGGTCAATTGCTGACAAATCAGCTCGGTTTGCCTTTTCCGAGCGGCTTATTTTCTGGAAGCGGTATCGGTTCCCAGGCAGATGGAGGAGCCTTAAGCGTTGAGACTGAACGATTGCGCGTCCGCGATGGAGCCGTCATCCAGACTTCTACTTTAGGTGCAGGGGATGCGGGAAATTTAACCGTTCAAGCTTCCGAGTTTGTGGAATTAGCAGGTACTGCTAAAGGCAGTCAGTTTCCCAGTAGCTTGCTTGCTGTTTCTGGAGGAATTCCCGGCTTTCCAGGTGTTTTTGACGCCACAGGTCGCGGGGGAAGTCTGAGGGTTAATACTGGAAAGTTGACGCTCCGGGATGGAGCAGCCGTAGCCGCGAGCAGTTTTAATCCAGCGAACGATGCCAAAGGTGCTGGCAACCTTGAGCTGACTGCTCAAAGCCTGAGTTTAGATAACCAGGCAACGATTACGGCAGCAACTGCATCCGGTAATGGGGGAAATATGGTGTTAGTGCAGGATTTGTTACTGCTGCGCCACAACAGTAGAATCTCAAGTACCGCTGGCATTGCAGGTGCGGGTGGCAATGGTGGCAACATCACGATTAACAGCTCATTTATCGTCGCCGTCCCTGGGGAAAATAGCGACATTACTGCCAATGCTTTTACTGGCAATGGGGGGAATATCCAAATTACGACTCAAGGCATCTTTGGAATTCAGTTTCGGGAAGACGAAACTCTCTTGAGCGACATCACCGCCAGTTCTGAGTTTGGCGTGAACGGTGTGGTGGAAATCAATACGCCGGATGTTGACCCCAGTCGCGGTGTAGTCGCTTTACCGACGGACTTGGTGGATGCCTCTGGACTGATTGCATCAAGTTGTGGAACCACGGTCGGGCAACAAAAAAGCGAATTGGTCGTTACCGGACGCGGTGGAATTCCACCCAATCCCGGCGAAACCCTCAGCAGCAACCTCGTTTGGAGCGATTTGCGCCTGATAACTCAGCAAGTCGGAAATCTTCCGAATCCTGCGGTTGTTCCCAGCCGTCCGGCTACCGGGGAGAGTTCCAGGCAGTTGATGGAAGCCCAAGGATGGGTGAGGAATAACTTTGGCGAGGTCATTCTCACCGCGCGATCGCCCACAGGGGTGCCTCACGCCACTTCCTGCGCTGGCTCCTAGAGAGGGGTACAAGTAAAGTTTTGTAACATACTGCATAATTCCTGATTTTTAGGCTGATACATCCTTAGAGATTTGCAGATTTTGTCCGTGCAATCGCGCTCAAAATATCAGTCGCAAACCAGAAATTCAAAGGGACTCAGGTATGACTACAGCTTTACAAATCGGGAATCGCACCATCACCGCTGAGGAAATCATTCCCCTACTGGCTAGCTACCAAATGTTTCCTCAATTGCTGCGTGAGAGCATTATTGACAGTGCGATCGCTTCTTTTAACTGTACGCCTGAAGAAATTGCTCATGCCTGCGGGAATTTCTACCAGCAAAATCAACTGACTTCTGAAGCCGAACAGCAAGCTTGGCTAGAGCGCTACGGGATGAGCCAAGAGCATTTAGAAGCCTTGACAACCCGGAAGTTAAGAATTGAAAAATTTAAACAAGCGACTTGGGGGAACAAACTAGAATCTTATTTTCTCAAGCGCAAAGGTCAATTGGATCAAGCCATTTATTCGTTGATTCGGACGAAAGATCCAGGCATTGCCCAAGAACTTTATTTCCGCCTTTCCGAACAAGAGCAGTCTTTTAGCGAACTGGCGGCTGAGTATTCCCAAGGGCCTGAAGCACAAACGGGTGGAACCATCGGCCCGGTAGAGATCGGAACTCTCCACCCGCATCTGGCGAGACTGCTATCGGTTAGTCAAAAGAATCAACTTTGGTCGCCCAGACCTTTAGGTGAATGGATGGTCATTGTGCGCCTAGAAAAGTTAGTTCCCGCCCAATTAAATGAATTCATGCGTCAACGATTGCTGCGAGAACTTTTTGAATCGTGGGTGCAAGAGCAAATCGGGAATCTACCCGAAGCAGACAAAATTTGGCTGGGAGCTGCAACAAATCGTAAAGTTGAACCAAGCGGTCAACTGGCAGCGGCGTAAACGAGCGATCGCTAAGTAGAGCATCGCTCTATTTAGGTGTTAAAAACAACTTCAAGAATACGCATTTTTCTTGCATTGAACTATTCTGATAAACTACAGAAGAGTGGTGCTAAACCTGTCAAAATGATTCAAACAGATCTGAGGCATCACTTATTAAAATATTCTGTTTTTTTCAGCAAAAGCATCGGTTTTAACTGTAATAGATTGTAAATATTTGAATAAGGAGGACGGCGTTCTTTCCCATCAAGTTACAGCTTGGATGGAGGGTGCAGCCGTAAGACGGGATGACCCACACGACAATTAGTATCAAAGAAATTCTCGCTGGTATATCTCCGTTTAATCAACTGCCATCCGTCGTCTTAGAAAAAGTGGCAGCAAAATTTCAATTTTTGCGCTACCGCATGGGACAAGCAATGTTTGTGCGGGAAACAATGCCAGCGCAAATTGCCATTATCTATCAAGGGCAAGCCCGCCTTTTAGGTTATGACCCCCGGAGCCAAGCACCTGTCACCCTGAAATTATTAGAACCTGGCGAAATTCTCGGATGGGTTAGCTTAATTCGGGGAACGGCTTGCGAGACAGCGATCGCTTCGACAGAAACTATTTGTTTAATCCTCCCAGACACCGATTTTTTAGCTTTATTAAACCAGGAACGCTCATTTGCGGCTGCTTTTGAAAACCGTTGTTCTTTGATTGAAGTCTTCGATCTGATTGGGGAAGAATTGGCGCGTCAAGCTGATGGGACAACCAATCTCAAGGAACTCGCTTTAAAAGCGGTTTCAGAAGCAACGATTCTCAACTTACCCCCCGGAAAAACTCCCCTCAGCAAGATAGATCCTAACTGGGTATGGCTGGTGAGTGGCGGAACCGCCGCTGATTTCCCCGTAGGAAGCCGCTTAATACCGAGTACACCAGGAAATTTACACGTAGAAGGCGCGAGAGGGGTTCGTTTATTGGGCTTGCAGAAGTCAATCCTGTTTCCCTCGGAATCGAAAGACGCGATCGCATTGGCATCGGCGTCCCTTGCCCCTACAACCGACTGGGAAGCGATTCCCTACGCGCCGGAACAGCCTCCCGCCGGTGAAACGGCGACGCCCTTTAAACAGGAGAAACACCCCTACATCTACGGGAGAGGTCGTTTGGATGCAACATTAGCTTGCTTCCAAATGCTGTCTCAGCACTTGGGGATACCTTTCCGACGGGATGTCATCAAGAGAGTCTTAGTCAATCACCTCAAGCACACCGAGAACTTATCTCTGCAATTTTGCGGTGCGGTGGCTGAGTTAACCGGGTTAAATACGCAATTAATTAAAGTGCCTGCGGCTGCGGTGTGTCGCCTGCAAGCTCCCGCCATGATTAGCTGGCAAGATAGTTTTGCGATTCTTTACAAAATTAGCGATCGCGAGTTAGTGCTGGCGGTGCCAGAAATTGGCATTTTACGCAAAAAACCCGCCCAATTTATGGAAACGTGGGGGCCAGAAGGGGAAGTTTTGCTGCTCCGACCCACAAAAGAAGCTTCTAAAGAGCGGTTTAGTCTGCGTTGGTTTTTACCTTCTATCTATCGCTACCGCAAAGTTTTAATAGAAGTTTTAATTGCTTCCATTTTTGTACAAATCTTTGGTCTAGTAAATCCCCTGATGACTCAGGTGATTATTGACAAAGTTCTTGTACAAAATAGTATCGATACTTTATCTGTTTTAGGCATTTTCTTAGTAGTCGTCGCTGCTGTCGAAGCAGTTCTGACCAGTTTACGCACGCATTTATTTGTTGATACCACCAACCGGATGGACTTGGCTTTAGGCTCAGAGGTCATCAGCCACCTTCTACGCCTGCCCTTGTCCTATTTTGAACGGCGACCTGTTGGGGAACTCGCTACTCGCGTTAATGAACTAGAAAATATTCGCTCCTTCTTAACCGGAACTGCCTTAACTGTAGTGTTAGATGCCATCTTTTCAGTCATCTACATTGCGGTGATGTTGATTTACAGCGGAGTGCTAACGCTAGTCGCATTGGCAACAGTGCCACTGTTTGCTTTGCTAACACTTGGAGTGTCACCGATCATTCGGCAGCAGTCGCGGGTGAAAGCAGAGCGCAACGCCGAAACTCACTCTTATTTAGTGGAAGTTCTGTCAGGAATCCAAACAGTTAAAGCGCAAAATTTAGAATTGCGATCGCGCTGGCAATGGCAAGAGCGTTATGGTCGTTATATCAGTGCTGGATTTAAAACAGTTTCCACCTCTACGACTGCCAGTTCAATTAGCAGTTTCCTAAATAAACTCTCCAGTTTGTTAGTGTTATGGGCGGGAGCTTATTTAGTCCTAAAAGGAGAATTAACATTAGGACAATTAATTGCTTTCCGCATCCTTTCCGGTTATGTAACAAGTCCGTTATTGCGATTAGTACAACTGTGGCAAAACTTTCAAGAAACCGCTTTATCTCTTGAGCGACTGGGCGATGTTCTCGACGCAAATCTCGAAGCAGATGAAACCGAGCGCCACAACATTCTCATGCCAGCCATTCAAGGAAGCGTGAAGTTTGAAAATGTTTCTTTTAGCTTCAATCCTAGCGGCGCTCTTCAGCTAAGTAACATTAATCTAGACTTTCCAGCAGGGCTATTTATCGGCATCGTAGGACAAAGTGGATCGGGTAAAAGTACCCTAACAAAACTTTTACCCAGACTCTATGAGCCAAGATCGGGGCGGATTATCATTGATGACTACGATATTAGTAAGGTAGAACTTTATTCCCTGCGGCGTCAGATTGGAATGGTGCTTCAAGATACTCTCTTGTTTGATGGGACGGTGCAAGAAAATATCGCGCTAACCAATCCAGATGCGAGCGATGAGGAAATCATTGAAGCTGCCAAAGTAGCTTTTGCCCATGACTTTATCATGGCTTTGCCGAACGGCTACAACACTCGCGTCGGAGAACGGGGTTCTGCCTTATCTGGGGGACAAAGACAGCGAATTGCGATCGCGCGTACCGTTTTACAAAATCCTCAGTTACTGATTTTAGACGAAGCAACCAGCGCTTTGGACTACAACGCAGAGCGACAAGTGTGTTTAAATCTAGCCTCGACATTCCGCGATCGCACTGTGTTTTTTATTACCCATCGTTTAACTACAATTAGAAATGCCAGTCTGATTTTGATGATGGATCAAGGTGCAGTCGTTGAACAGGGCACTCATGATGAATTAATGGCTCTCAGAGGTCGCTACTACTGCCTGTATCAACAACAAGAAGCGCAACTATAGAAAACTGAATGGGAATTGCTAATGGCTAATGGGTAATTAATAAATCCCCCTCTCACCCTCTATTATTCAGTCCGCGAACACAGCGCCGCTTCGCTAACACTCTTCAGTCCTTAGTCCTCAGTCCACAGTCCCCAGTCCTAGCACTCAGCACTATTGTCAGCTATGCTCCAACAAAATGGAAAACAGTCTAACGAACACCTATCTTTAGTACCCCAAGCAGTCCCAAGTCCTAGCCTTAATACAGTTCCAAGTCCTAATCCTAATAAGGAAGTAACGCCACCCGCCTCTACCTCAAACAACTTCGATCAAGCCGTTATTCTTCAACAATCCCCGACTTGGTCTCGCGCGATTGTTTGGGGAATCATGGGAATGACAACTTTTGTGATAGTTTGGGCTTCTGTATTCCAAATTGAAGAAGCCATCCCTGCGACTGGCAAACTGGAACCTCAAGGTGCTGTTAAGGAAGTTCAAGCTCCAATAGCAGGGGTAGTGAAAGAAATTTATGTCAAGGATGGACAACGAGTAAAAAAAGGAGATAAACTGCTGAGTTTAGACTCAGAAACAGCTCAGGCTCAGTTAACTTCTCTGAATAAAATTCAGACAGCATTAAAGCAAGAAAATCAGTTTTATCGATCGCAAATAAAAGGCGCAGGTTTCCCCGCTGCAATAGATGGAGAGACTGCTCAACTAAAACTACCATTAGAGTTAGTCTCTCTGACTAAAGTGCGCTCCTCTTTAGCCTCAGAAAATCAACTGTATCGCGCTCAACTAAGAGGTTCTGCCAAAGGAACAAGTCTTAGCTTAGATCAACAGCAACGTTTTCAATCGAGTATAGCAGAACTAAATTCTCGCGTTGCGACTGCTAGGTTAGAAGCTGAACAATTAGAAAAGCAATTAAGTCAAACTCAGGTAGAGATAGCGAGTTCCAAAGACCTATTAGAGGTGAATCAGGGAATTCTCGACGATATAGAACCGATCATGAAGCAAGGAGCAGTTTCCCGCGTGCAATACCTGAAGCAGAAGCAGGATGTACGTACTCGCCAAGCTGAGGTGGATCAACTGACTCAGGAACAGAAGCGGTTACAGCTAGCGATCGCGCAAGCGAATGAAAAGCTGCAAAATACCATCGCTTTGACGAAACAAGATTTGCAAACCAAAATTGCTGAGAATGAAAAACGTTTGGCAGAAATTGACGATCAGCTAAACAAGGCAATTGTAGAAAACAACAAGCGTCTTGCAGAAATTGACAGCCAAATGAGTCAAGCGGAACAAAATTTAAAATATCAAGAAATTAAAGCTCCGGTAGATGGAACTATCTTTGAGCTAAAACCTCATGGGCCAGGTTTTGTTACTAATTCTACCGAACCCGTTTTAAAAATCGTTCCAAGTGACAGCCTAGTTGCTAAAGTTTTTATCACCAATAAAGATATTGGCTTTGTTAAAGAAGGAATGGAAGCAGATATTAGAATTGACTCTTTTCCATTCCGAGAATTTGGCGATACGAAAGGTCGTTTAACCTGGATTGGATCGGATGCTCTACCACCCGAACAAATCCGCCCTTATTATACATTTCCTGCCAAAGTTAGCTTAAATAATCAGTCTCTTTTAATTAAGGGTCGAGAAGTCCCGCTGCAATCAGGGATGTCGGTAAGTGTCAACCTGAAGGTACGTAAACGCACAATCATGAGCATTTTCACTGATTTATTTATGGATAAAGTTGAAGGCTTAAAGACGGTTCGCTAGTGTTTCTTAGCAGCAAGATGGAATAGGGAGAGGGAAGTCTGCGGTAAAGTTACAGGCGCGATCGCGCTCGTTGCCAGACCAGGGAGCGGAGTATCCTGGGAAATAAGTTCTGGAGAGGTATCCTCATGCTGAAGCTTTATCACACTCCCCTTTCCGCTAACTCAAGGCGCGTATGGGTGGCGCTACTGGAGAAAGAAATTCCCTTTGAGCTGGTATCGCTGAATATGGATGGCGATCAATTTCACCCAGAATTTCTAGCGATGAATCCCTTCCACCACATTCCAGTTTTAGTGGATGATGGCTTTAACGTTATAGAATCCTTAGCCATCCTTGACTATCTAGAGGCAAAATATCCCACGCCTGCCTTACTACCTACGGATGCCAAGGCGCTAGCAACCGTGCGGATGGTGGAAATGGTGACTGTCAACGAACTGTTGCCTGCCATAAACCCATTCGCCAATCAAATGATGGGCTTGGATGCAGACGCACAGCAGTTGGAGCAGTCAAAGCAGAAAATTCTGACAGTGCTGAACTTTTTTGAGAGTCTACTGGGCGACGATCGATACTTTGCAGGTAGCGCTAGTCTCACCCTCGCTGAGATTGTCGCCGGAACGATGGTGCCGTTGTTGCCTATGCTAGGCGTATCGCTGGATAACCATCCCAAACTGAGTGCCTGGTGTGAGAACTTGGTGCAGCGTCCTGCATGGCAAAAAACCCAGCCCACTCAGGAGGCAATCGAAGCCTTTAAGCCTCGATTCAAAGAGTTGATGGCAGCACGGCAGAACCAGTCTTAATACCAGTTGGTAGCTGTAATCGTGAACCGATTTAGATGCGAGAACAACCGTGGAGCCTCCCGCCCTAGGAATGGTTTCAACAAAGTTAACTTAAGATAATAAATACCTGACAAATTAACAGGGAGAGTGCTTCCTCAATCGTCAATCACCCCAGAAGCAGGCGGGAGGAGCGATCGCTTTACCCTGTTGACATCCCACCACTCGCCATCTGTCAAATGAACATCCTGAACAATCTGCTTTTCCAACCCGCTCAACCTCCCCGCGAGAAAAAACAACGTCGTGGCGTTGAAATTAAGTCACAGCGTGAAATTGAAATCATGCGACAGGCGGCGAAGATTGTGGCAACCGTACTCAAAGAAATTCAAGAGATGGTGCAGCCTGGTATGACAACAGCGGATTTAGATGCTTATGCCGAAAAGCGCATCCGCGAAATGGGGGCAACACCCAGTTTTAAGGGATATCACGGCTTCCCTGCTTCCATTTGCTCCAGCATCAACAACGAAGTCGTACATGGCATTCCCAACGCCAAAAAAGTGATTCGGACTGGCGATGTCTTGAAAGTTGATACAGGTGCTTATTTCCAGGGCTATCACGGTGATTCCTGCATCACTATCGCCGTTGGTGAAGTGACACCAGAAGCGGCTAAGTTAATCCGCGTAGCAGAAGAAGCACTCTTTAAAGGAATTGAACAAGTTAAAGCTGGAGCCTACCTGCTCGACCTTGCTGGTGCCATTCAAGACCATGTGCTAAGCAATGGTTTTAGTATTGTGGAAGACTTCACCGGACACGGTGTTGGGCGGAATTTGCACGAAGAACCGTCTGTTTTTAATTTCCGCACCCGCGAGATGCCAAATGTCAAGCTTCGGGCTGGAATGACTTTGGCAATTGAGCCGATTTTAAATGCTGGTTCAAAGTTCACCCGCATCTTATCCGACAAGTGGACGGCAGTGACGGTGGATAATGCCCTGTCAGCTCAGTTTGAGCATACCGTGCTGGTAACGGAAGATGGATATGAAATTTTGACCGACCGCTCGAAAGTTTAACGCATCGTTACATTGATTGACCCGCAGCATAAAATGCTGGGACTATACAAACAAAGCTCGCCTATGCGGGCTTTGTTTATTTTTATAGAATAAGTTCATAAAGCGATCGCATCTTGATACAAATTCTATTCTCATCTCTAAAATTTGAAATTTAAAATAGCTATGAGCAGGTGGCAATATGTACCAAACAGCGCAAGAATTAGAAGCACAAATGCCAGATGCTACAAAACTTTTGAGCGATGAACCAGAAATGGAAAGTTCTTTGCACTACAAGCAACTAGCTTTATTGGTGAGTTGCTTAGAATGGTTTTGGCGCAAGCGGAATGATTTTTTTATTGGCGCTAATCTGACAGTTTATTTTAGTCGGCAACAACTGCGAAATCGAGACTTTAGAGGGCCAGATTTTTTTCTGGTGAAAAACACAGAAAAAAAAGAGCGACCATCTTGGGTAGTGTGGGAGGAAGAAGGCAAATATCCCGATTTAATTATCGAATTACTGTCCAATACGACTGCTAGCATTGACCGAAATCTCAAAAAAGAGTTGTATCAAAACCGCTTTCGCACGCCAGAATACTTTTGGTTCGACCCGGAGGATTTAGAGTTTGCAGGTTTTCGGCTGGTAGGAGAACAGTATCAAGCCATTGTGCCTAATGCTCAAGGTTGGCTGTGGAGTGAGGTTATGGATTTGTATTTGGGTATAGAAGCTGGAAAATTGCGCTACTTTACCCCAGAAGGTGTTTTGGTTCCCACCCCAGAAGAGGCAGCAGAACAGGAACGAAGACGGGCAGAACGACTGGCAGAACAACTGCGATCGCTTGGTGTCGAGCCGGATACTTTAGGTTAGAAGTGTCGCTGACGCTAAAGCTGTGGTGTCTCCCTGGCAAACCCATGCTCCCCAGAAGAAAGGATGCTCTAGCAGTCTATCTTCCTCTTGACAAGAGATACTGGTTTGTGTTGGTAATTTTTCTGGACACGGCAGTTCTGATAGCACCTCAGCACCCAAGGTAGACTGGCGCAATTCTTTGACGGTAATCGTTCGGATGTAATTTTGGGCTTTCTGTAAGGCATCGGCACGACCCAGACCGCACTGCAAGTTGTCAAAGAAACGCTGCATTAGGAGCGCCGTTACTTTATCTGGTACAGGCCATAGGCTCATTACTAGAGTTTTTGAACCGGCGACGGCAAAGGCGCGACGCAAGCCAAATACTCCTTCGCCGATTTTGATATCGCCAATTGCCGTATTGCAGGCAGACAGGACGGTAACTTCATTCGCCCACAAATCTAGTCCCGCTACATCCTGGGCAAACAGAATGCCTTTGCCTGCCTCTGGGGGGAGAGTGCCACCTGCGATCCAAGTGTTAGCACCTGCGAGGGCAAGCCCCGAACGCAGCATCGGGTTTTCTACTTTTGTGGTGGCGAGGCGATCGCAATTTTGGCTTGAGGATGCTTGGGTAATGTCAACTCTCTCAGTTACTTGTACCGCGAAGTTTCGCAACCAATCTGCTGCATTCTGATTTCCATTCTCTACCAACTTTGTTGATATTTCTTCCATCAATGCCAATAACTCTCGATCTATTAGTTTGGAGTTATTCTCCAATATCTCTGATTCCTCTGTGCTGGGACAATTTAGTAATTGTTCAATTAAATTCAGATAGTCTTTCTCACCACAAAAGTAGCCGTGAGTAGCAATTAGCAGGATGCGGGGCGACTGATGGTTGGTAAGGAGAGATTCTAGTGCCTCTTGTTGCACATAGGTCTTTACCCTTAGTTTCTGGGCAACAGCTTCGCCTAGAAAGCGAGTACCTGGGGCGGGGCGAAACGGGTAGTCTGATAGGATGCTGAGTGATTTTACTTTCTGGCTGTCCTGGGGAAGTGTTTTAGTTTCTGGCTCCCCTGCCCAGTTAAACTTAGGGTCGGCGATGATAAGAGGCGGCGAAGCAGGGCGGGTCGGCTGAACTTTTGAGCGCAGGATATCCCGCCCGACGGTGAGGTAACTGATGGTGTAATTGTCCATCAGCAGTTGCTTACCCGTATCGTCGCTGGGGAGAATCTGAAATGGCACCAGGTTCAGTCCCCCATCAGGAGAAAGTAGCAGATGTTTGCTACCACTTAATACAGCACTAATTTTGTCAAACACTGCTTGCCGCAGGGCAATCGCAGGGGTGGAATCGGATTTTAGGAATGTTGAATCGTCACCGTCCCAGTCTCCCATCTCCAGCGTGTCACCTCTCAGAGACACCGACGACCGAAACACTCGAATCAGTCGGTCGATGTGTTCTGCTTCCCCTAAGTCAATCATTTCTACAGAGTTTGGCTGTTGCGCTGGCAAAACAAAAGCCAGGTAACGGGCGGGTTGCCATCGTGCATCCCCACGCGCCGAAACTGCTTGAAAATCCCAGACATCAAATCGCACAAATTCTACTAAGATTGAGCCTGCGGGCAACTCCAAAGCGACAGCGCGACAGTTAGCAGTTTGTAGTTCCTGCTGGAGTTGGATTTCTGGCACCTGCGATGCCAGTAGCTTTTCTAACTTTTTGCATTCTGCTTCTAACTGGGTTAGGCGCTGTTGATAAGCTGCTTGTTCAGTGCGAAACGCTGCGGGGGGAATTTCTGGGTCGGGTAAAGGTGGAGAATATATGAGGTGGAGTTCCTCAGCCAGGAAAGATTGCCATTGCTGGAACTGGGTGGCAAGGTGGGGATAGCGCCCGCTGTATACGGCAGAGTTGAAAGTAGCTAGGGCAGTGGCAGTCAAAGCTTTGCGTTTCAACACTAAATCCAATGCTGCCTGCTTCGCTTCCCCATAGTCCGACAGGTGGCGATGAACTAGGGAGAGAAACCCATAAAAATCACGTCTGATAGTTTGCAGATAGGCGAGGCGATCGCTTTCCGAACTGACAGCAAAGATTTGGCTAATCATACTATCTTCGATTTCGGTAGCTTGGCGCATCAGTGCCAGTGCCTCAGTAAAGTGGTTAGTGGCTGTCAATAGTCCCGCCAAATTGTTCAAACTCCCAGCAACATCGGGATGTTCTGCTCCCAACAAGCGCTGCCTCATTGCCAATGCTTTTAGGTACAACGTTTCCGCTTCGCTGAATCTCCCTTGAGACTCGTAAAGTAACGCTAAATTATTCAAACTGAGAGCAATATTGGGATGTTCCTTTCCCAACAAGCGCTTGCTGATTGCCAAAGCTTCTACCAATAGCGGTTCCGCTTCGCTGAATCGCCCTTGAGTACGGTAAAGTTCCCCCAAATTACTTAAACTGGTAGCAACATCAGGGTGTTCTGCTCCTAATAAGCGCTTCCACACCTCCAACCCTTCTAGGTACAAAGGTTCCGCTTCGCTCAAGCGCCCTTGAGAGTGGTAAAGGCCTGCCAAATTGTTCAAATTGGTAGCCATACGAGGGTTTTCTACTCCGAATAAGCGCTTGCTCATCGCCGATGCTTCTCGAAATAGGGGTTCTGCTTCACTCAACCGCCCTTGATTACGGTAAAGTTCTGCCAAATTGTTTAAGCTGGTAGCCACACGAGGATGTTCTGCTCCCAGCCAGCGCTTGCTCATCGCCAAAGCTTCTACCAACAACGGTTCTGCTTCACTCAGCTGCCCTTGATTACGGTAAAGTTCTGCCAAATTATTCAAGCTAAGAGCAACATCAGGGTGTTCTGCTCCCAGCCAGCGCTGCCGCATCGCCAAAGCTTCTACTAACAACGGTTCTGCTTCACTCAACCGCCCTTGAGTAAGGTAAAGTGCCGCCAAATTATTCAAACTGGTAGCAACATCAGGATGTTCTGCTCCCAGCCAGCGCTGCCGCATCGCTAATGCTTCTCGAAATAGGGGTTCAGCTTCACTCAACCGCCCTTGATTACGGTAAAGTTCTGCCAAATTATTCAAGCTAAGAGCAACATCAGGGTGTTCTGCTCCCAACAAGCGCTTGCTCATCGCCAAAGCTTCTAGGTACAAAGGTTCCGCTTCGCTCAACCGCCCTTGGGACTCGTACAGTCCTGCCAAATTATTCAAGCTAAGAGCAACATCAGGGTGTTCTGCTCCCAACAAGCGCTTGCTCATCGCCAAAGCTTCTACCAACAACGGTTCAGCTTCCCCAAACCGCCCTTGAGACTTGTAAAGTAACGCCAAATTATTCAACCTGGTAGCCACATCAGAGTGTTCTGCTCCCCAAATTTGTCGCGTTAACTTCAAAGCTTTCTCGGCAAAAATTACTGCTTCAATGTACTCACCCTGCTCATAAAGCTGAATAACTCTTTGGTTTAGCTGCTGAATCTTCTTGTTAATCCTGACTTTGCGCCGAATTGATCGATAGAAGGCAGCGATAATCCCTAAAATTCCAATAATAAGTACGATTAGCCATTTAAACATTTCTTGATCCTCTGGTAGGTAGTGTGCTATCTATGCTGTCACGGTATATTCTGTGTAGAGAACCTGACAATCTCGGCTGCGATCCAGATATTCTATTAATTGTTTCAAATGATTTTCTTGCAGTTGCAATGGTGCATTAATTCCCTCTGGAAACCAATCTAGAATTGGCTTATCCTTACTAATTACCGCTACAATCTGCTCTAAACCAATATCGCCAGTTACCTTAAAGGATTTTTTTGGCGAATTTGGCTGAGGTAAAACCGCTACTCCAGCAGGCAAATATTGCTGAGGGGCATAACCTGACGGACAAAGGCACCAAAATCTGCCTGTAGTTCCTTTCTCCAACAGCAGCAAGTAACCAGCCTTTTCCAGATTCACTTCAAAGCGAATATAACTCCCCAAACGCACGCATTCTTCATAACCGCTGCCTATATCCAGCACGCCAACGCCAGCCAGCACTGGTCCCATTTTGTTAGTAGGAACAGCTTTTTCCAGTATTTGCCGCCAAAATTCATCGGCAGTAATCACTAAGTTTTCTACTAAGCCTTGCTCTCTTGCCCATTGGGGAAATATATCTTCACGCAGCCACCGCTTGGCTATTCTCCAGCGATATTTAGTGGTTCCATTAAAGTCACATCCCTCCTCAGCCAACTTGTGACAAATTGCTATCCAATGATCTCGGAAAATAGTAACCGCATTTTCTGCCTTAGTTCCTTTAATCAAATTTGGTTCTAAATCCTTTGCTAATTCCTGATCATCTAAATTGATATGAACTTCCAGCAGGCGTTCCACAAACGCAACTTCTCTCTTACCAGAGAAGCAAAACCTCGTGACCATTGCGTTGAGAAAATCCTTTTCATAATCTTTGTATTTTGGTATATTCATTGCCTAGGTTTCTGGTAGAGAATAATCAACCATTCTAGTTTTTTCGTTAAGATATGGCAATGATAAATTCACCTATTTCTACATTTATCTACATGAATCTACTTGCGACATTCTTCTATTTGTATCTATATTTATCTTCCTAACATCTCAAATATTTAATTAAAGTTGTAAATAACGACTACTAGCTTATTTTGTTTGCTTGATGGTCATACAGCTAAAGTAGTGTTGCCTTTCCCCTTTACAATCGGAGTAATTAAGATCGTGAGTCTAAAAATTCTCAATTCTCGCCACTCAATCGTTAACCATGAAAATGATTTGCAGCCCAAAGATTCCTTAACTCAATTTTACTGTCGAGTGGCAGATACCCCGCCGCATTTGATGACTGTGCAACAACTCAAAGCCCTCGTAGAAAATCTGGATTGGAGCGATAGCTTACTTAATCTGGTGAAGAAAAACACTTTATTTAAACCAGATCGAGTTGGCTTGAAAAATCTTCTAGGGAATGAGTTTATCTCTATTCTAGTTGTTGCTTCCTTGCCCCAGCAGCGCTCGATAATTCATCGTCACGGTCAATCTCTAGAAGTTGCCATCGTCCTCCAAGGAACTCTGACATCGCAATTTTTTAAAATGTCCGACGAACAAGAACTAAAGCTAGACCGAGAAGTTGAGATATCAGCCGGAGGTATTCTGTCTACGGAGCGTTACGAGTACCACTCTATTATCAATAAAAGCAGCTCTAAAGTCGTATCCCTGCATTTTCACAGCCCCGGTCTGATTGAATAACGACTAGCCAAGCCTATATATAGCAATTCTCGATTTGGTGCGGTAAATCTGTAAGGGCATGGCATTGCCATGCCCTTACCAAAGGTTAGAACCGCAATAGATTTCATCCAACTGACAAACGCTATATATAGGCTTCATCCTAGAATTTTCAGGTTTTTCTAATACTGTCGCTTTTCACAAGTAATTGAAAAACCTAAGTCAAGAGCAAAAGCGCATCCAGTAGTCACCAGGGAAAAATTTAGTACCTACTGCCAACATTTATCTATTGACAAAAGGGGAGTTATGTTATGCAGAAATGTCAAGAATTATATTGCCCTTGGATTCAAGATTCACGGGATGAGAATCATTACATTTGTTTAAAGTGCCAACAAGAGCGCCAGATTAATCAAGCCAATGGGTGGGAGTTTTTTTTAATGATTTTTGTGATTGTGGCGCTGATTGCATTGCTTACCAGCGGTACAATCCAAAACAACAGGATAACCGAACCTAAAAATACTCATCAAATCCAAAATGAACAGCAATAAATATCCGTAAATCCGAAAACCTGCTGAAATGCCAGTAATTAAAGACTTCCGGAAAGTGCGATCGGCCTTCCTCACCACAAAATATCGCCTGTTGGCTAATAGTCGGTCATGTCTTTAGCGTGAAACAATGTTTATTGGCAAGCTAGGATTTTATTGCCTAGACGCGCTCAGGCGTTCAAGATTAAATAGCGATCGCCCAAAGTTCCCATGAATCAAACAGATTTAGCTTTTACCCCAGCGATAGAACAGGCGCGGCTCATCCGCAGCAAACAAGTATCACCGCTAGAGTTGGTGGAACTTTACCTGGAACGCATTCAGAGACTGGATTCCCAACTGGGGAGTTATTTTACCGTCATGGCAGATATGGCGCTTGCCGATGCCCAGGCGAAGACGGAAGCATTGGCAGGCAACACAGAAGAATTTCCGCCCTTTTTTGGAGTACCCATTTCAATTAAAGACCTCAACCCCGTTGCTGGTGTTCGCTGTACCTACGGAACAGCCGCGCTGATGGACAAAATTGCCGCTTATGATGATGCGGTGGTGACGCGGATTAAGCTGGCGGGGTTTACGATTCTCGGTAAGACAGCGACTTCTGAACTGGGTTCTTTCCCTTATACAGAACCTCCGGCGTTTCCACCCGCCCGGAACCCCTGGAATCTTGACTATACACCAGGGGGATCGAGTGGGGGCGCTGCGGCGGCTACGGCGGCGGGGTTGTGCGCGATCGCTCAAGGTTCTGATGGCGGCGGTTCGGTGCGCGGTCCCGCTGCTTGTTGTGGTTTAGTCGGCATTAAACCCTCCAGGGGTCGGGTGTCTTATGCACCTGTGGGCGATCATCTAAATGGCATTGCAACCAATGGCTGCTTGGCGCGTAACGTTGCCGATGCTGCCGCCCTTCTGGATGTCATGTCTGGTTATGTCGCGGGCGATCCCTACTGGTTGCCCGACCCAGGAACGACTTTTCTTGCCGCAACTGCCCAAAAATTGGGGTCTTTGCGGATTGCTTTTTCTACAACAATTCCCCCGATAGGCGAAGCCGATTCGGCATCTGGGCAAGCCGTCCAAAAAACTGTGCAATTGCTAGAAGAAATGGGTCATACCGTTGAACCCGGTTGTCCAGACTTTACCGATTTGATCAAACCTTTTTCCAAAGTTTGGCAAGCTGGTGTGGCGGCGACGGGGATTCCCGGCGACTACTTGGAACCGATGAATCGCTGGATGCTAGAGAAATCCGGTTCTGCGGGTGAATATCTGCAAGCGGTTGCTCAGATGCAAATTATGGCGCGGCGCATTGTTGCCTTTTTTGACAACTATGACGTTTTGGTAGTGCCCATTTATATGCATCAGCCAATTCGGGTTGGGGAGTGGGCGCACCTGAATCCGGAGGAAAGATTGCAGAAAATCATTCAGTGGATCGCTCCGTGTCCCCCATTCAATGCCACCGGACAGCCTGCAATCGCACTTCCGACTGGTTTTGACGCCAACGGGTTGCCAATCGGCGTGCAGTTGGTGGGACGCCCCGCTGACGAAACCACGTTGATTGCCCTCGCCGCACAACTAGAAGCTGCAAAACTTTGGAGCGATCGCCGTCCTGACTTTGCCGCGCAATAAAAGCGATATCTGTTTCTCGTTCCCCGGCTCAGCTGGGGAACGAGGCTAATTAGCCCCAAGACAGTTTATGCTTTGGGATTATCCTACTGGTTAAATTCGTTAGAGTTCCTGAATACGCGGACGAATCAACAACTCACCGATATTGACGTGTTCAGGTTGGCTTACCACGTAAAGAATCGCGTTGGCAATATCTTCCGCTTGTAGAATATCCGCACCCGGAGCATAAAAACCGCCTTGCCCGGTCACAGCTTCTTTCGTTGCCTCATGCTTAATTGAATCGGCAAGTTCAGTCGCTACTGCTCCTGGTTCAATGTCTGTCACCCGCACGCCATATTCAATTGCCTCTTGGCGCAAACTATCAGAGATGGCGCGCACCGCAAATTTGGTTCCGCAATAGACAGCCCCCCCTTTAAAGGCAAAGCGTCCAGCCACCGATCCAAGATTCACAATATGACCGTGCTTGCGCTTAGCCATGCCGGGAAGGACAGCATGAATGGTGTAGAGGAGTCCCTTCAGGTTCACATCAATCATCCGCTCCCACTCATCCACACGCCCTTCCAGCATCGGTGCCAGAGGCATTAAACCAGCGTTATTGATCAGGATGTCCACGCCACCCATTGTTTCCAGTTCCTCCCCAAGCTGTGCCACAGCTTCCCGATTCGTTACGTCCAACGGTTTGATCATCGCCTGACCGCCTGCACGTTCAATTTCCTGGGAAAGCTGTTCGAGTTGCTCGGTGCGGCGTGCCGACAAAACGACTTTCGCTCCGTTCTGAGCCAATATTTTGGCGGTCGCTGCGCCGATGCCGCTACTCGCACCCGTAATCCAAGCTCGTCCTGAAAGGATTGCCATATTTTATCTCCTGTAATGACTAGAGTTGTACTTTACCCATCCCGATGGGGATGAATTTGTCGGTTAGGGAATTCACGCCAATGGTTAGAAAAATGGGCAGTTTAGGCGATCGCTATTTTTGACTAAGATTGCCCTCCAATGCCTGATCAATGGCTCGTTCCAAGCTTTCTTGACTTAACAAACCCGGCAAAATGCGATCGCCAATCATAAATGTCGGGACTGAGGTAATACCGACTTCTTTGCGAGTCTGTTCTAATGCCTGCTGATGAGCTGTTTTATACCTTCGAGTTTCCAAGGATTCTCTAAACTCTTTTTCATCCAGCCCAATTTCTCCCGCTAACTGCGTCAAAATCTCGATATTGCCAATATCCCGATCTTCTTGAAAAAACGCTCGGAGAAGACGGTCATTGTATTCGTTAGCTTTACCATGTTCTCTCGCGTACTGATAACCCTCGAACGCTAGATGTGTATGTGGTTGCGGCGAGATAGTTGGTAGCTTGATCTCAACACCCATTTTTCTCGCTAGTGGATAGACTGACTGCTTCCAAACCGTTTGAAGATAATCGTCTTCCGGTTTCAGCGTCGCCTGTGGTGATGGTCGAAGCTCAAAGGGTATCCACTCAGCTTCAACGTCTTTTCCCTTAATCGCTGCTTCTAGGGGGAATTCGGCTAGAAAACAGTATGGACAAACGTAGTCGGAGAAAACTTTTATTTTCAGAGTCATGGCATATTCCTCTCAACAAACGATGACGCAGGGGGATTAACTGCCAATCGTGGTGGTTCAAGCGCTAAAAGAGCGATCGCGTCTTTACTTCAGAGGTACTGGACAAGTATCAATAATGGCTAGGTGCTAGATGGAAACGAACAGAATCAGGGTTAGCAATGTCTGCCCCTTCCACTCAAGTCCAAGCAATCAATTCGTTTTTCCAAGCTTCAATAATGTCTGCATTCCATTCACTATCCTCCTCAAATCCTACTGGTGCTATTTCCGCCCACCTTCCATCTGAGGTATCAGTTGCAGAATATTGATTCTCCCCGTAAATCCCTCCGATAAGTTGGGGGATTTACGGAGAGTAAAACCGGACAAATAGGTTCTAGAAGACGTGTGTGTATACGGTACGAACAACGGGGCGGGGATGGGGTTATTCAATTAATTTCTGCAAGCTTTTCCCCCAGGAGTCGCATCAGGATAAAAAGTAACGATTGCATCTCGACTCTTGACAAAAACCGCCTTATAAGATTTATTCGTCTCATCATCCTGCACTGTTAAAATGCAAGCTCCCTGAGCATTTCCCTGTGCTTTCAATGCTTTTGTCGCATCTAATAACATTTCTTTGGCATCGCTGACGAGAGCATATCCTTTGATATTATCTCTCCAAGTTTGACCATCCTTTTTGATGAATACTCCTAAGGTATAAACTAACCCTGGAACGACTTCTTCTCTGTTCAAATTATTCGCAAGTCGTCCGCCAATTCCTTGCTCTTGCAGTTCCCGGTATCTGCCAAAAAAGTGTAGCCCGCCAATCTTCGTTGCCCCTTCGAGTTCACCACAAAATATATGTTCAAAGCCGCCTCTTGCAGACCAAGCAGCCGTTAAATCGTCGAGAAATTCTGCTTCTGTACTGCGGACGGCACGCAGTTCCCCACCCACTGCTTGTTGAATTTCACGCAGTACATCTCGATTTTCTAACATCAATCTTTTGAAAGCACTTGGCGTCACTTTGGTGCCAATCGCTCCGCAGGTTCTCAACACTGCTTGGTCAAAAGCATTGAGTTGGGGTAATGGCGGTGTGATGTCTGCTTTTTGCCCGCGTGGAAAGCCATGAAGCTCTGGATTATTAACATTATCAAAAAAGGGTAGTACCGATGTCGATGGCTGCGTTACGGTGCCAGAGTTCGGTTCAGGACTTGCATCTGTTGTGGGGGAAAAATTACCGCAATCAGCACTAACCCAGCGACGTTCTGGCTTAGCACCAGGGACTGCAAGCTGAATAAACTTTCGCTTTGGAGAATTGAAGCCAATTGCTTGATAACGCTGACCGTTTGAGACTTGGATATTACCCGGATTTATCCCGTTAATTGCTCGTGGTGCTACACAAGTGCGTGTAGCGGTGAAAGTTCCAGAGGGCGGGACTTGAGCGTAAGCAGCATCGATTGATAGTAGCGGAATGATTCCGAGCAAGAAAATGGCAATTCTAAGCATTGGGCTTGCGCCTAAACTAAAAAAAAAATTACGTTGCATAATTGTTAAGGTAAGAACCCGTAAGATTACGTTAATAGATGAGGGCGTTGACAGAGTATATTCAAGCGTTTTTTATAAAAATCCGGACATTTATTGCCAGCTCCCGAAAGGATAAGATAATCATACTTTTCTAATTTTTTTAAACCTGGCAAGAGTTTATTTTACTTTACAGATAAAGTGTTAAATATTAATTTTGGCAAGGTAATAAATGGTCGCGCTTATGCTATTCTTGAAGTCTAAAATTCAGCTCTCGCTATGGCAGACTACGGCAATTTAAAGAAGGCGATCGCATTGCTAGGGCAATCCCGCAGAGAGAAAAAGGCGAAGCAAAGATTTTTTACTTTTAGTTTATTTCTGTTAAGTTTTTATTGTGTAAGTGTTAGTTTTTACGGCTCCCAGATACTGGCGCAGCCAGCGCCGCAGCCACCCCTGGAGTTGAAGGACATTGATTACTGGGGGAGTTTGTGTGACTTATTGGGGGACGAGAAGAAATATGCAGAAGCCGTCGCGGCTTGCGACCAAGCGATCGCTCTCGATCCCAAAAAACCGAAAATCTGGACTGACCGAGTGGATGGGCTGCTAGGACAAGCAAAATACACCGAAGCCCTGGTTTCTGCTGATAAGGCTATCCGTCTCAAACCCGATTATTCCCTAGCTTTGGCGGATCGATGTATCGCCCTCGCCAACTTAGGCAAATATGAAGACGCGATCGCTTCTTGCGACAAAGCACTCAGAGGCGATGGAAATTGGGAGAATAATACGCCGCTGATCGCTTGGTACAACAAAGGATTAGCACAAAGGAAGCTGGGACAGAACGCCGAAGCGATTGCTTCTTTTGACCAAGCCTTAGAAATTAAATCGGATTATTCCTTAGCTTTAGCGGATCGATGCGCCGCACTTTCTGCGTCTGGGCAATATTCTCAAGCGATCGCGGCTTGCGATTTGGCGCTGAAAAGTGATGCTGATTGGGGCGCTGGGACTCCAGCCGTCGCCTGGTACAACCGAGGCGTGGCGCTGAAAAAATTAAGTCAGTACCAAGAAGCGATCGCTTCTTACGATCAAGCTTTGGCGCTGAATCCCACAGACGCCACCGCTTGGACTGAACATGGCGTTTTGCTGTCCCTGGTGGGTAAGTACGCCCAAGCACTCCCCTCTCAGGAAATGGCGGTGAAATTGAGTCCCACGTACTCTGTGGCGCTGGCGAACCAGTGCGCGACGCTAAACAAAGTCAGCAAGTACGAAGACGCCGCCGCCGCCTGCGATAAAGCATTGCAAGGAGATGGGAGATGGGGTGAGGTGAGTCCTTCATTAGCCTGGGATCAGCGGGGGAATGCTTTAGCTGGACAAGGCAAGTACGAAGAAGCATTAGCCTCTCACGATCGCGCCATCGGTCTTAACCCTGATTACCCGGAAGCTTGGAACAACCGCAGCGTTACCCTGTGGTTTTTGGGAAGATACTCCGAAGCCATCGTTTCGAGCGATCGCGCTACCACCCTCAATCCTAACTATGCCCAAGCTTGGTTCAACAAAGGCAGGATACTGAGGACAGTAAAAGATTATCCCAAGGCACTCGCCGCTTACGATCGAGCGATTAAAAGTAGCGATCCGAACTTCAATCAATCGCTGCTTGCCGATATCTGGGCGAACCGAACGGTGGTGCTATGGCATTTGGGAAGAAACCCCGAAGCCCTCGCCTCTAGCGATCGCGCGATTAGCCTTAATCCTGAATTATCACAAGCTTGGTACAACCGAGGCGTCGTGTTAGTCGCTTTAGAACGGTATGAAGAAGCGATCGCCGCTTACGCCCAGGCAATTCGCATTACGCCCAATGATGCGAATAGTCTTGCCGGTCGAGGCGTCGCCCTGTTGCTGTTAGATCGGTTAGAAGAAGCGATCGCTGTCTTTGATGAAGTTTTGAAACTCGATCCAAAAAACACTTTAGCGTTGGAAAACAAAACCCTAGCAACCCAAAAATTGGAAGAAAAGAAGTTGGAAGAACAAAAATTGGAAGAGAAAAAGAAAAATAGTCTCCCGCCACCTAAAAAATTACCGATTAAGAAGTAATAAAAAAGGGGCGTATTAGATACGCCCCTTCTATCTATTTACAATGGCAATTGGCAGTACAAACGGTGATTTGTCAACTAGAAGCGGTCTGATTCATTCTGTAAGCTTCTGGTAGCTGCCACCAAGGAAGATGAGGATGTTCGTGATGTTCCTCGTGGTAGCCAAAATGATAACAGGTGATAAATGACCAGAAAACGGGCAGAGCATTAGTTTTGGCGCGATGAGGGTCTTTATAACCCTCTTGTGGCTCTCGATGAGGCAGGAAAGTACCGAAAAAGAATAACTGTACCGAACTTAAAATTGAAGGAATCACCCAAAATAAAGTCAAATTCAATTCTGGGATCGGCAGGGTGAAAGCAATCAGGTTATAGAAAGCCATTAAAGCAAACAAGCGTTTCCAGCTCCAATAACCTTTCATAAAGTGAAAGTACCAGGCAAAAAAGTTTTTATGCTGACTGTTATGAAAATCCGGATCGAATTCGCTTGCTGGGTGCTGGTGGTGTACCCCATGCTTTTTCAATAACTCGTCAAAAGAAAAGAATCCATACAACAATAATACCAATGAACCTATCAAGTTATTAATCTTACGGTTTTCAGGAAATACCACTCCATGCATTGCATCATGGGCGGTAATGAATAATCCTGTATAAAGAAACATTTGCCAAACGATCGCGGGGATTCTCCACACTGTAGGAATTTGCGACCAGTCAAGAGACATCAAGAAAACCAGACTGCTTGCCCAGATGCCAATAATAGTAAAAGCAATTACAAGTCCAATAATTGGATTTTCACTTCTTTGTATTCGCGGAAGTTTCGCTTGTTGCAGAGGTGCGTGTTCGAGCTGAATCATGCTTGTATAAATTTGTAGCTTTCCTTTCGAGCAAAAATTTAGGAGCTAATAGCGAAGCGATCGCTACCTTATCCTGAAGAACCCGCGATCGCGCTCGGTTTACACGATACTCATCCTTCAAAAATCGATCGAGTGCAAGTCCCTCTGGGAAGAAAACTCTGTTGATGCTCGGTGTCTGGATGAGATAGCGCTTCCTTTTTGTTAAATACTGTAAAAATAATATAACTATTGTAAAGGATAGCTGGTACTGCGATCCGAACCAGAGACGTTTAACCGCTGCCTCTGACTGCACATCAGTCGCAAGCTCATCGAGTGCTTGACCGTCCGGCTCGCAGATGAAGTTTTTATCTACAACTGCCAGCCAGACGAGTCTTGCAAGTCAATCATTAGCGGGTACAGACATTAGCGGGTATAGGAAACCAGGTGCAGCACGTCCCGAACGACGCTGTAGCCTGCAAAATCCCAAAGTAGGTAAGCTAAAAAGCCGATCATCGCCAAGCGTCCGTTCCATAGCTCAGCTTGAGGATTCCAGCCAAACAGAAAGGCATTGCGGTCTTTGCCATTGTACGCGCTAGCAACAGGTGGTAAATCAGTAGGGCGAGTCTGCATCGTTTACATTCCTTAACAAATTGATTACGCATACATCCTAACTACCCCATTAATCTCTGCTCTCTGTCTATAGTCCCAAACTGCATTTAATTCTCAAGGAAGATGTAAGGGGTTTTAGACAAAGTAATTTATATCACAAAGTTCATCGGATTTATGTGAGCAGAACTACAGCAGTTTTTATTAAAAACTCTGACGAAAGCTAGAGGATTTCCCAGTTTTTGTTGAACAAACTTAGAGAGCAAAGCACTATTATTTGAAATAACCGTATGGCTTCCACAGTAATAATTACAGGTGCTTCTCAAGGCATCGGCAAAGCAACTGCTCTCTTGTTTGCCCAGAAAGGATATGACTTAGTAATGGCGGCGCGTCAGGCTGACCGCTTGGAAGCGGCAGCACAGGAAGTGCGATCGCTCGGTCGAAAAGCCCTAGCTGTTCCCACTGATGTGAGAGACCCAGAACAGGTGAAAACCCTCGTTCAGAAGGCGCTGGAAGAATATGGCGCTATCGATGTGCTGATCAATAATGCAGGTCGTTATATATCCGGGCCAGCAGACTCGTTTTCCCTAGACGATTGGCACCAGACGATAGACCTCAACCTGTGGGGATATATTCATACGATTCACGCCCTATTACCTCATTTTCTAGAGCGAAAACAGGGCACGATTGTTAATCTGAGTTCTATCGGCGGCAAAGTCCCCGTTCCTTATCTTGTGCCTTACAATACCAGCAAGTTTGCGGTAACTGGATTGACCGAAGCGCTGCACTCAGAACTCGCACCCAAAGGCATTCATGTTTGTGGAATTTACCCGAATCTAATCAAGAGTAGTTTGATGGAACGGGCAATCTTTGGAGGTAAGAATGTAGAAGATGCCCAAGCGCGTCGAGATCAGCTCGATCTGGTGCTGAGTACCCCAGTGGTGGAGAAGCCGGAGGATGTGGCAAAGGCAATTTGGGAGGCGGTGAAGCATCAGCGGGCTGAGGTGTTGGTCGGTTCCGCCAATCTATCGAAAGCCTCTTACAATATGTTTCCCGGCTTTATGCAGTGGGTGTTTCGGAAAACCTTCCAGCTCAAAGATAAGGAAGCATAGCCATATCGACCCTCATTCAGCAATCTGGGAAGAACCCCTCCCCGCAAAGGCGCTGTCTCGTCTTTGCGCCTTTGCGCCTTCGCGCGAAAAATATTTGTATATACTAACCGCGATAGTTATCTGGGTTCCCCAATTAAGGTGAATCCTGCCCAGTCTTTGGGATTGGGATTTTGTTGCTTAATTTTGAGCATGGCTTGGCGCAAGGCTTTGGCTTTATCGTCGTTCTGCTTCAACTGCTTGTAAAATTCACTCATTAACGCACCTGTGGGAGCATCTGGCGCAGACCACAAAGGCACGATCGCAGTCGGAACACCCGCTGCAATCAGAGAAGTAGACAAACCAATTACTCCATCGCCAGTTGTTTTACCCTTACCGTTTTCAACAGCAGTGAAAACGACTAATTCAGGACGCAGGTGTTGCCCTTTGGGTTGGGCAAAGGATTCCAGAATTTCAGCAGAAGTAAGTAAGCCATTATCGGAACCACCGGGAGAAAGTGCGATCGCACCGGGGACACCTTGGCGCTTCACATCATCCAAAATTGCATAAGTTCCTAGATGAACGCTTTTCGCTTTCCGCATCTGTTCCAAAACCGCCGCCTTTGTCGCCTGGTTGCCAATTAGCAAGGATTTTGTCTTGAGAAAATCAGCGATTTCTAAGGCTTGCTGTTCTGCATTGGCTAGCGGCGGTAACGCTTTCGGTGCTTGCCCCAGTGCTGGTGCAATTCGCGGCATCACGGGATTTCCGACTACCAGACGATTGCCCCCAGAAGTTTTTCCTCGTTGTTCTTTGGTTAAAGCAAGTACCTGAATTGCCGGTGCTGTCAAGATCGTATGTTTATCGATCAGGGAGTTGCCATAAACATCCACTAAAGCCGCAAACGGAATCCGAAACATTTCTTTTTGCGGAATGAAGATAACACGGGCGTTTGGGTCTTCTGGCAATAAATCGGCAATCGGTTTAATTAATAGTTGATGCAGTTGCAGCAACGGTTTCGGCTGAATGATTGGCGCTTTCGCCGGTGAGGAAGTTGCATTTCCGGCTGGCGCTGGTTCTGTTGCTCTGGGTTTCGGAGGATTTCCAGGCGCTTGCAATCCTAGAGATTCAGGAATCTTGGCAATTACATTTTCGATGGAAGAGACGGGGAAAATTGTATTTTGGGCACCCAGTTCGATGCGCCGAAACGTCACTTCCCCACTAGGCGGAATCACCCAAACATAAAGTCCTTCATCGGGAATAATTGAATATTCAACAAGTGTGGCGTTTTCTTGTTTGGCGATTTTTTTAATTTCTTCAATCGTCGGGAAAGTCAGTTTCTTCGGCGCAGGTTTTAAACCCGATCCTACGGGTTCGGTAGATAACCGCAGCCGCAGTAAATCGACAATCGACCTGATCCGCCCTTGTTCAGCCATTTCTAAGGCGGCAATCGGCTGTTTTTGAGCAATTAAAACTTGTTGCAAACGCTGATAAGTCGTTGTTTGCGCGTCTAGATAGCGATTAGTGCTGCCTAAGTTGGCGCGGATAGCGTCCCAAGTTTTCACTGAATTGAGTAGGGTTTCTTTGGCTTCTTCTGGTTTACCTGATTTGAGAAGCGCGAATGCCAAATTATTCAGCGCCGTCCCTTCTGCCAAGCGATCGCCTGTTTTCCTCGCCGCCTCCAGGGGTTCTTGATACAGTGCGATCGCTTGCTCAAATTGCCCCGCATTTTGGTAAGTTTTTGCCAAATTGTTTAAGGCAATGAGTTGCAAAGCCGCATCACCACTTTTTTGAGCGATCGCAACTTGCTGTCTTCTGACTTCAATCGCTTCTGGATATTGCCCCTGGGCCTCGAAAGCGTCCGCAATACTGTTGAGAAAATACCCTTCTTCGGTGACATTGCCGCTTTTCCGAGCAATTAGCAACTGCTGCTGATAAAAGTCAATGGCTTCCGGGTATTGTCCCAAGGTGCGATAAGCTTCTGCCAGGTTATTGAGAGAATCCAGCACTGCATTCGGATTGCGGCTTTCTCGTGCTGTCGCAAGCTGTTCTTGGTAAAGTGCGATCGCTTCTGGATATTCTCCCTCTGATTCGTGAGCGATTCCCACATTCCCTAAAAAAGCGGCTTCTCGTTTTGGGTTGCCGATTTCTTGTCTCAGCTTTTGTGCTGCATCGCGAAAATCTTTTGCTTGTTTTTCATCCCCCAGATAAAAGTAAGCATTGCCCAAATTATCCAACACCTTAGCCGCGCCCGGTTGATCGCCGATGCCTTGCAGAATATCTAAGCTCTGGTAGTAGAATGCAAGCGATCGCAAATATTGCCCTAACGTGAAGTAAGTTTCGCCAATATTCAACAGAACATTTGCTTCACCCGGGCGCGAACCGATCTCTTGGTAGAGTCTGAGTGACCTTTGCAAAGATTTTAAGGCTTCTTGAAATTGTCCCGTTTGATGCTGCCGAATTCCGAGTTGCAGCAGTTTGTCTGCGTTGAATTCGCTAGCGCTTTGCCTGTCAGATGTCTGGGATCGATTATCAATGGTGACGGGATCTGGTTTAACAACCTGTTTCGTTATGGCTGCTTTCTCTGTACGGGCGGTTTGTAAGCTTTTCCTGACACTTGCCCTGACACCACTGATAAAATCCTCGTCTCCTTGCGCCTGGGAATTCTTCAGGATATTTTCTTGTTCCGATGCTGCTGATAAGGGGGGTAATAAATAGAAAGGCGCGAGTAAAGACAAGACAGCCGCCCAAAACAGATAAAATCCCTTTTGACTGTTTAACTTTTCCTGTTTTTGAGGGAACAATAGAAGAAAGTACCTTAGGAAAATTTTCATACGATTGTGGATAAAAAGACAGTTACGCCATTGGTGATTATTTTAGCTTTGATGTTTATTGGTTTTGGCGATCGCGTTCTGCCAAAACCCTTAAGTACAGCTAGTTTCAACACCCGAACCGCTTTGAATAATTCTTTACTGGGATTATTTCCTACCAAGAAACCCAGAAATGTTTACGAGCGAACCGAAAAAGCGATTGAACAAGAGGAAAAAGGAACCAAATAGTTAATCGGTAATGGGTTAGTGGAAAATGTTCATTCCCATTATCCATTACCGATGACTGGTACTTCCGAGCGCATTTATAAAGAAAAAGGAAAGTTGTCAGGGAGCCGGTTTTTCTCCATATAAAACTTTACACATAATAAATAAGCAGCAATCCTTCCCGGTTAGTGCTGTAATCGTTGGGGGAATCTTAAATGAGGCATCATAAAGAATGAATTGGTATTGCACAAACTTAAAAACCCGTTTTCTTTAAAGAAAACGGGTTTTTAATCAGGGTTATTTTCCTGTCTAACGGCTTATACTTTCTTCAACCAGCTAAACATTGCCCGTAAATCTTTGCCAACTTCCTCAATAGGATGTTCGGCTTCCTGACGCCGCATCGCTGTAAATCCGGCTTTTCCAGATTGATTTTCTAGCACAAATTCACGAGCAAATTGACCCGATTGAATTTCTTGGAGAATTTTCCGCATCTCAGTGCGGGTTTGGTCGGTGACAATCCGAGGGCCACGGGTCAAATCGCCATACTCAGCAGTATTGGAGATACTATCGCGCATTTTGGCTAAACCGCCTTCCACAACCAAGTCAACAATCAGTTTGACTTCATGGAGACATTCAAAATAAGCCAATTCCGGCTGATAGCCAGCAGCAACAAGCGTTTCAAAACCCGCTTTAATCAGCGCACTTAAGCCGCCGCAAAGCACAACTTGTTCGCCAAATAGATCGGTTTCAGTTTCTTCCCGGAAAGTCGTTTCTAAGATTCCGGCACGAGTACCGCCGACACCTTTCGCGTAAGCCATCGCGCGATCGCGTGCTTGTCCAGTGGCGTCTTGATACACTGCAAATAAACAAGGCACACCTTCACCCTGTTCGTAAGTGCGTCGCACCAAATGTCCTGGCCCCTTCGGTGCTACCATCACCACATCTACATTCTCAGGCGGGACAACCTGACCAAAGTGAATATTGAAGCCGTGGGCAAAGGCTAATACCTTTCCTTCGGTTAAGTGAGGCGCAATTTCATTGGTATAAACTGTTCTTTGTGCCTCATCAGGCAGCAGAATCATAATGAAATCAGCCGCTGCGGCAGCATCAGCGACCGTGTGGACAGCTAAACCAGCTTCTTTCGCTTTTTGAGCCGACTTACTACCCGGATACAGCCCGACAATGACATTCATGCCACTATCTTTGAGATTGAGGGCGTGGGCGTGACCTTGAGAGCCATAGCCGATGATAGCAATGGTTTTTCCGCTTAATAAATCTAAGTTGGCATCGTTGTCATAATACATCCGGGCCATAGGGGCAACTCCTTGGAGCAAGCATCTTGAGTAGTGCAAACTCTTAATTCTATCAAACTACGTCAAGATCACCCTAGGCTTAGAAAATTGGTAATGGGTAATTGTTAGTAGTCGCGAGTCCTTGGTTTGTTGCGACTGACCCATGACCAATTACCCATTATCCATTCGTCAAGACTTCACTAACGTCCACTCTAAAAGGTCGATCGGTGCTTCTTGAAGTGCGTGCGTGAGTTCATCATTTGAGTCGAATTTCACTTGGCTGAGATAGCACGCTTCCACATTTACCGTAAACTTTTCCTCTTCAAAAGGCCAAGGCTTCACGGTGAGATTCCCATCGCTACGTTGCACCACATCATAGCGCTTTCCGTCTGGCCCCTTGCTAATTTCCAAAGCCCGCTCACCAGCAGGCAACTCGTGGTTGCAGAGGATGAGTGAGAAGCGATCGCACCATTGCATAAATGCATAAGCTTTATCGGCTTCCTTTTGGGTAATCTTCAACCCCTTAATCCATTGCTTTTGATGCTCTTTTTGCTCATCCAGAAATTTGTCCAATTCCTGAGACTCTCCCCGTTTCCCTTCATTGAGAAAGCTGGTATGCATCGAAATCAACAAAGCTACCCAGCGTCCTCGGTAGCGGGAATTCTGCGTCAGTGTAGCCAGCTTTTTGAGATCCGTTTTCTTGTCGAGGGTAAAGTCCAAGGGTGCCCCCGCTTCAGTGAGGTGATTTCCTTCCCACTCGCGTTCTAAGTCGTCGTGATGGGAAATTGCCGCCACCGTCTCGATCAAGCGTTCTGGGCGATCTTTCTGGTGCCAGTGACCCGCTATTTGAGCAGCTAGCAAGGCATGGGCGCGATGATAAATTACTTCCCAACCATTTTCAACTAAGTTAGCAATCACGAAAAACTGTCCTTTTTTCCTCGAATTCTCGATCTAGTGTGAAGTAAATTAACAAAGCACGTATCTAGCTTAGGGAAGCCGTTAGATGCGATCGCGCTCATCGGATTAGAGAAAGTATCGTCGCCCTTTCCTATCACCGCAACACCCTGTGTTGCATAAACCGCAACAATCAGCGTGCCCTTTTTTTCAGTAAGGCATACTGGCAATAACTAAATTGGGGGTTATGCAATGAACGGCTCACTTCATCCAAAGCTAAAACCTTCTTTATTCTTAAGCGCCTTGCTGGGAGGCATCGTTTTAACCAGTTGTGCCTCTTCTTTTGAACAAAAGACACAACTGGCGCAACTCGCTCCCACCGCCCCAAATTCAGCGCCAATGGCAAATCCGGCAGCCGAAGCTGGAGCCGTTCGCTCCCAAGACACGGCAAGCTCGGCTATGGCGAAGGCTCAGCTGCCGAGACAGCGCCCCCAATTGATCAAAAACGCCGAACTATCGGTGAGTGTCAACTCCATCGAAAAAAGTATTGAAATCGCCTCAAAAATTGTTAAACAACAGCAGGGCGACTTGCTAGGATTCCAAGATCAAAAACCCAAAGACGAAAACGCCCGTCACACTGCATCCATGCAAATTCGGGTTCCTCAAGAGCAGCTCGAAACCAGTCTCGATTTCTTAGCAAAACTGGGAACCGTACAGCGCCGCACCCTCACCGCTGAAGATGTTACCGATCAACTCGTGGATAACGAAGCCCGACTGCGGAACCTGCGGAAACAGGAAAGCACCTTACTCAAAATTATGGAACGCTCCGGCTCAGTGGGGGATGTCTTGAAAGTTGCTAACGAACTCAGCAACGTGCGGCAAAATATCGAACAGCTGGATGCACAATTGAAAAGCTTACGCAGCCGAGTCGCCTACTCTACCATTACCCTAACTTTAGAAGAAGCGATCGCAGGTATCCCCCCAGCGCGACCTTTGGGTTCAGATGTTCGGGAAACTTGGAACCAAGCAACTCACTCTTTGGGCGAACTCACCACCAGCTTGATCCGGTTGGCGATTTGGTTAGCAGTTTTCAGCCCGTTTTTGCTGGTGTTAGTGGCGGTTCCCGTTGGCTATCACCGCTTCAAACAGCAGCGATCGCAATCAGCCCCTCAACCGTCCGAACCCCCGCACGCCGGTTAATCTGCGGGTTTGTCAATCTTAATTTTAAGAATTGGGGAAACTGCTATTCGCCCCGAAAGACCGTTAAAACAGGACGAATCCAGAACGACACAGATTTATTTGTACTTAACGGTACGACACGTTTGCTGCTGGGGATGGCAAGATGGAAGGCGAAGCGGAAGCGTTGCTAGACAGCTGTATGCCAGAATTGCGAGTATCAATTGCTCAGCACTATCACGAGCGGACTAAATACGATCCCCAGACGCTCGCCTCTAAGAGCCAGGGGCTGGACTGGGAGCGTCAACCAGTGCCTTTTAAAGACTACAAAATTGGCTCAACCTATGACCTGAAGCCCTATTTAACAGAAATACCAGAGGCGTTAGTCGATGAGGGCGAAAAAACCCAAGCATGGCGTCGCCTGTCGCGGCTGCTGTTTTGCAGCTATGGCTTGACGGCTAAAGTAATGACAATGGGAAATCCGATGTATCTGCGGGCATCCCCCTCCGCCGGGGGATTGTACCCAGCGGAGATTTATTTAATTTCCCGTGGGACGCCGCTTTTACCACCCGGACTCTATAACTATCAGCCTCAGAGCCATTCTTTAATTCATTTTTGGGAAAGTGATGCCTGGAAAGCGCTGCAAACAGCTTGTTTTTGGCATCCGGTGTTAGATAGTACCCAATTGTGCCTCGTCACCACAGCCGTCTTCTACCGTTCTGCTTGGCGCTATCAAGACCGAGCTTATCGGCGGATTTTTTTGGATACGGGGCATCTGCTGGGCAATATTGAGCTGGCGAGTGCCCTCAATGACTACCGCCCTCACTTAATTGGGGGGTTTGCGGATCGGGCAGTGAATGAGTTACTTTACCTCGATCCAAAGGAGGAAGGAGCAATTTGCGCGATCGCTCTGGCAGACTTGCTGGATGTGAAACAAAACTTGCCCCTCAGCCCAACTGCATTGCCCTCTGTCACCCAAACGGACTATCCTAATATCCCCGATGGTGAATTGCTCGGCTACTGTCACCAAGCGACGCAGATTGAGGAAACCCAGCAGATAACGGGCAAGACGCCCATCTCACAAGATGTCCTGCAACCGCCAACTCCCGATGATAAATACAACTTTCCCTTCTGTCTCAAGGTTTCAACCGTCACGACGCCAATTGATTGGGCAGCAAATTTGCACGACTTGGAAACAACCATTCTCAAGCGGCGCTCGACTCGTGCCTACACGGGTGAAGATCTAACTCTAGAGGAACTGAAAGCTTTACTAGATTTCACCTACCAACCCCAGCACTACATCGACCAAGGTTTAGATAGCTCTCCAGACTATTTTGATTTAAATTTAATCGAAACCTTTATCGCCGTGTCTGGGGTAGAAGGACTGGAGGAAGGCTGCTACTATTACGCACCGAAAGCTCAGGAATTGCGGCAAATCCGCTTTAAAAATTTCCGCCAGGAATTGCACTATCTGTGCCTGGGGCAAGATTTGGGTAGAGATGCGGGAGCGGTGCTATTCCACACAGCAGATTTGAAAACAGCTGTGGCGCAGTATGGCGATCGCGTTTATCGTTATTTACACATGGATGCCGGTCATTTAGGGCAACGGCTGAATTTAGCCGCCATTCACCTTGGTCTAGGCGTCAGCGGCATCGGCGGCTTCTTTGATAACCAGGTGAATGAAGTCTTGGGTATCCCTGCTGATGAAGCGGTTGTGTACATCACCACCTTAGGGCGTCCGAGATAAAGGCAAGTAAAAGGCAAAAGGAAAAAGAAAAAATCGTTGTAAATTTTAAGATTGCCCATTGATTTTTTCAATCTCAAATCTAAAATTTCTTTTTCCTTTTGCCTTCGTTAATTAGGCATTTCATAGAGGAAAAAGAAGATGGCATGGAACCCGGAAACGGTCGAAAATAAAATTGGCCTCCGTTTCAAAGACAAGAACCTACTCCGCCTCGCCCTAACCCACACCTCCTTTGCCACCCAAATCGGCGAATCTGGGCAAGACAATCAGCGGTTAGAATTCCTCGGCAAGGCGATTCTCAACTTCGTGGTTGCTGACTACCTTTACGAACGCTGCCCCTATCTAGAGGTCAGCAAATTTTCAGTTTTGCAAGACAAGCTCGTTGAGGGAGAAAGGCTGACCAAGCTTTGGTTCCAATTAGGGTTAGGAGAAGACCTGTTGCTGGGTTTGGGTGAAGACTGGAACCTGCTGCGCCAGAAGGTGAATAACCCCTTTAAAGATGCATGTGAAGCGTTATTAGGTGCAATGTACCTCGATCGTCGTTTCTCGCAGACGCAGAAATGGATCGTCAAGCACTTAATCGCTCCGGTTCTGGAGCATCATCTTCAGAACTTGAAGGAGCGTAAGCAGCCGAATAAACAGTTAGAATTTTTGGGCGACGGGATCATCAATGCTGCTGTCTCCGATTACCTGTATCGCAAATTTCCCCACATTCGTACAGGCATTCTCTCCACTTTGCGAAAGCAGCTGATCAACTCTCACAAGTTAGCTCAATTGAAGTCTCATCTGAGGTCGGAAGACTCAATTTTACTAGGGCGAGAGTCGGAAAAAATTGGCAGTTTATCGTTCAAGGCAATATTAGGGGAAGTCTACAATTACCATGAACGTAGCTTCTCTGATACGTGTAATTGGTTTAAGCGCTTTATCCAAGAAGATGAAGTTTTTCTTCTGGCGATCCCGTTACTTCTGGAAGACGGAAAACACAAGGAGTGGATTATCAAGAAAGTCATGGGATATGAAGGTCAGCGATACAAAGAAGGCGTAGAACGCTTTAATCAGCTGATGGAGCGGGAAGTTTCTTAAAAAGTCAGGACTTACGCACGAGTAACGGAAAAATGAACCGCGTTTGCGGAGCCTGCGCGTTAGCGCTTAGGCACGAAGGAATAAGAGTTTGAGAGAGTTTTTGCGTAAGTCCTAAAAGTGCTAGATACTGTTAGCGTAGCGGCGTACTTGCGGACTGATCGACTTATTCTCTGTTCCAGGAGCAGTCTGGAAGAGAAAATATAGAGCGGATATACGACTTTTGTAGTGCGGAAACTGCCTTGTGCGGGGGCGCTGTAGATGTTGATATCAGATAATCTTAGAAGGGGACTCGGTAGAATATCTGCTGACCTAATGGCAAGTCAGCCAGGTAAATCCGTGCTGTGAAATCGCTGTTTTCCAGGGCAGCGGGTTGTGGGACCCGCTGCACATTCCGGAATGACTCGGTATATCGAATATTTCACAATCATGCGTCCAGGGCGATTACAACGGCTCCATACGACGGCGCTGTTACCTGTGATGTCGCCGCTAGCAACCCCAAACGGGATTTGCGGACGCATCTTATCCGATGTCACAATAGCAGGGGCAGCGACTTGTGCTTGTCCAGATTTTGATAATAAATCTGCGGCAACGATCCCGCCTCCAGTCAGGGTACAGCCAAGTAGAAACCGACGACGGTTCAGCCGCGATCGCAGTTTTCCTTCCATGAATTGAAAATTATTAGTTATAACCGATACATAGAGTTGAATAAAAATCGGAACCCAAACACGACTCTGTATGCTTACGTATAAGGATGTTGACCGGAATTTGGCTTCTCCGTATTTAGACGGATATTTACATAATCTTTACAGCTTTTCTGGAAAAACTCGGAGGAACTTTGAAGATTAAGCAAAGATGTCCGTTGATTGATCATCGGATTTCAGAGCGATCGCTTAAAATATAACGGAAAGAAACCGGAAAAATTACGTGTATTTACGTAAACAATTTTTAGACTCATAAGCGAAAATGAGCGGAAGTAGATAAGTTTTATCTAACCAAAGGCAATTCGACTTGGGGTGCGCTGATTTTTTTCCCGCGAACATTTGAACCTCGTAAGTAGGTAGGAGTTATGACTACAGTTCTGGTGGTGGAAGACAGTCACACGCAACGGGAGATGATCTCACGCCTCCTTCAAGAGAGCGGGCTGAGTGTTACTGTGGCTTGTGACGGTGTCGAAGCGCTGGAGCAAATGGAGGGCAATTGTCCGGATTTAGTGGTGCTAGATATTGTGCTACCCCGGATGAATGGCTACGAAGTTTGCCGTAAAATTAGAGCCGACTCCAAAACCCAGAAGGTAGCTGTGGTGATGTGTTCAGCCAAACGGGAAGAATTCGATCGCTACTGGGGAATGAAGCAAGGCGCAGATGCCTATATTTCTAAACCTTTTGAACCCCACGAGCTAGTCGGAACCGTTAAACAATTGCTGCGAGAAACAAGTGTGAGGAACTAAGTTGGGCAGAGGGTGAGCAATGCCTTACTCTCCTCGTCCATAAGTTCGCTGATAAAGCCGCGATCGCACGCGGTTACACATAATTTCGTCTAAGCAAAGCCATCCCCATTCTGGCTTCAAGTGAGGTCGCTTGTTTGGGGTAATAATTATCATTGAATGGGCAATTAGACCTAGTTGGTAAACGACGATCGGCAAACGTGACTCTGGCAGCAAATGCATCGCAAAGCTGCACACAATCAAACTATAATGCCGGTTGTTGAGAATTCCAGAGGCAATGTCCTCAAAAGTATAGGGTTCAGCTTCTTTACCCGTGCGATTTAAATAGGCGTTGTAGGTATAGGGATCGATGCCATCAATGTTGGTACATCCTAAACTTTGCAGCGCTAAAGTTACTTCGCCGCTGCCACAAGCTAAGTCTAATACTTTGTGAAAATCTAGCTGCCACTGACTGGCTGCAAGTTGCAAAACTTTTTGAATGGCGGATTCTTGAGGATTTCGGTATTCATCTCCAAATTGTTCGTAGAAACCTTGGACGCTATATTGTTCGTATCCTTTCCGAATCGCTTGGCGCTGGTTAGAAGAGGTAGATTTTCCTGAGTTTTGCTTGTGCTTGTGCATAATATTAAATTGTTTGTATTGTGATTATGCCCTCAGCTTGAATGGGGCTATACAAACAATTAGCCCTACCTACGGGGGCTACAGAATAATGCATTTTGGTAATAGAGACTTCTGAAAAACTCATTACCTATTTCCCAATACAAAATCGGCTAAAAATGCGATCGAGAACCGATTCTGTGACTTCCTCTCCGGTGATTTCTCCTAAAGCTTGAATGGCACCCCGCAAGTCAATTGTCCAGAAGTCGAGAGGGAGTTGATCGGTAATCGTAGCCAGCACTTGTTCCAAAGAAGTTTTAGCCCTCGTTAGCGCCGCTGCTTGCCGCTGGTTAATCGCTAAATCCAAGTCGGCTGCCTTGAGGTTGCTGGTGTGTACGGCATCCAAAATGGCTTCTTCTAGGGCGTCAATGCCTTGGTTATGGGCGGCTGCGGTGGGTACAACCCGGTGAATAGTGTCTGGGAGGGAAAATTCTGGAATCTCCCCAACCAGGTCAACTTTGTTAATCACTAAAATGAGGGGGCGGTGTTGTACCTGTTCGTAGATTTCTCCATCAGCGGGCGTCCAACCGGCTTGGGCATCAATGGTGAGTAGTACCAAGTCAGCGGCTTGAGCGGCATCGCGCGATCGCTCAACCCCAATCTTTTCCACCACATCAGCAGTATCCCGAATCCCGGCAGTGTCTAGCACTTGCACGGGAATTCCACCGACGACCAGAGCCGATTCTACAACGTCGCGAGTGGTGCCGGGAAGGTCGGTGACGATGGCGCGATCGCTCCGACTCCAGGCATTCAACAAACTCGATTTCCCGACGTTGGGACGCCCGACAATCGCCACTTTCAAGCCAGTGCGGAGGAGTTCGCCTTGTGCGGCAGTTGCCAAGATTTTTGTAGTTTCTGCCAATATCTGCTCGATTTGGGCGATGATATCCGCTTCATCCAACGGTGGCAAGTCTTCCTCAAAGTCGATTCGGGCTTCAATTTCTGCCAAGATGTCGAGGCAAGTGGTACGCAGGGAGCGAATCGGCTCTTGCAACTTCCCTTGCAACCCGGCAAGCGCTGATTGAGCCGCTTGAGGCGATTTCGCTCCCACGAGATCGGAAATACTCTCCGCCTGCGTCAAATCCAAACGCCCATTCAGAAACGCCCGCAGGGTAAACTCTCCCGGCTGTGCTAATTTTGCCCCCGCCTCCAAACACAGCTGCAATACCTGCTGCACTGGCATAATTCCGCCGTGGCAGTGGAACTCTACCACATCTTCGCGGGTGTAGGAGCGAGGCGCTTGCATCATCAACAACAGTGCTTCATCTACCACATCATGCGTCTGGGGATGGCGCACATATCCGTAGAGGATGCGGTGAGATTCCCACTGCTGCTTCCCTGGTGCGTGGAAGAGGGTACGCGCGATCGCGACCGCTTCCGCTCCCGATACGCGCACAATCCCCACACTCCCCTGTTGGGGAACAACAGCGGTAGCGATCGCGGCGATTGTTCCCCCCTGCACAAACGTTTCAGACATCTTGCCTTGAGATTCGGGTTAAATGAAAAGCTTATCAATTTCCATTCTGCTGTAATAAAGTGGAAGAATTACCAGAATTCTCAGAAGATGTGCAATTAGTTTCTTCCCAGGCTCTTGAAGCCTATCAAAAAGTCGTTAAGCCTTATGAGGGTTTATTGGGAGTTGTCATTGGGCTAGCGATCGCTGACACTGCCATACACTTAATCCCGGCTTTTTTTCAGTCGGGTTTAATCGAATTTGCAGTTAGTTTATCTCTCGCGATCGCTGCCTGTTGGTTGGGTTCTCGCCTGTTTAAGCAGGTTTTTGATATCTATCTCTTAGATACTGCCATCAACAGCGGACGTAAAATCAATAGCGAACTGCTAATTCTGGCTAAATTAATTGCTAATTTCATTATTGTATTTTTGATTATCGTTATTTTTGCCGAAACTCATAAAATTAATATTTTTGGTTTAGTAGCCAGTTTAGGGATTGGCGGCTTAGCTGTTGCCTTTGCTGCTCAAAAAACTTTGGAACAAGTATTAGGAGGCATTGTCATTTATCTCGATCGTCCCTTTGTTGTCGATGACTATATTGGCTTGCCAGATGGGATTTTTGGCAGAGTTGAGTCAATTGGCTGGCGTTCCACCAGAATTCGCACCTCTGGCAAAGGAACATTGGTAATCGTACCGAATAGTTCCTTAACACAGGTGAATATTGAGAATTTTTCGGGTGCCAAGAAAGTTATGGCTCTCATCTACTTAAACTTCGACCGAAAAATTGAGAACGAAGAACGTGCCTTAATTCGTCAAGTCATCTTAGACAGTACAGAGGATATTTTTGGAATCGACTCGCGCAACACCGAAGTTACATTTAAAGATTTGAACAAGGATAGCGAGAGCAAAACGCAAGCACAAATCACTTTTTTTATCTTAGGTTCTAGCGAAGTGTCGATGGGATTGCGGCGTCAACTCCTCGATATTGCGAGTCAAAATATTACAGATAAATTGAAATATTACGGGATTGTCTTCGACATTGAAGAACCAACAATTTATGTGGATTCACCCATTACTATCTAATCTAAACCTTGCCGATATTCGTTATCAGGTTCTTCAAATTGATATTTCCAAACCCCTTATTTTCTTGCTGTTTGTCCTCCTGTCTTTGCTATTGGGACGATACACACCTGGGATCAGCAAATTAATCGTCCGCCGCTTTGCATCGGAGAAAGTAACGAGTATTTATGAAGACTTAATCGAGCCAATCAAACACTTGTTTAGAGTGGCGGGTACATTTATTCTTATCTCTCTTTCTCTAACCTGGATTGAAGATTATCAATCCCTTTATAAATTAATCAAACCTTTTGTAGATTTAGCTGTCATTATTAGCGTAGCTTGGTTAATATCCCGGTTGTTTCGGCAGTTTATCCGAATTTATGGAATTGATATACTTGGGAAATTTAGTCGAGATTTTGATGAACTGATTTTGGTAATTGAGACTTTAGTAAATGTTGCGATCGGCTTCATCGCCATTCTGGCTTTTGCCCAAAGTCAGCAATTCAATTTAGTTGGCTTGATGGCAAGTTTAGGCATTGGTGGATTGGCGGTGGCGTTTGCGGCTCAAAAGACTCTAGAGCAGCTTTTAGGGACGATTGTTTTGTATTTAGATCGCCCTTTTGTTCCTGGGGATTATATTCGTCTACCTTCAATTGGCAATGTACCTGGAGGTTTGTTTGGTCGCGTTGAATCGATTGGTTTGCGCTCTACTAAGATTCGCACGGCGGCTAAAAGTACGTTATATATTGTGCCCAATTCCACATTGGCAAATTTAGAAATTGAGAATGTGACGATGGGCAAGAAAGTAATGGTTTTACTTTATCTAGATTTTTTTGGGTTACTAGAAGATCGGGAACAGGCGCTAGTACAGCAAGTCATTAATCAGAGTACAGACTCTGTATTCGGGATCGATCCAGGTAGTACAAATATTACTTTAATAAATAATGCGGAAAAGCAAACAACGAGAGCGAGGGTAACGTTTTTTATTCTGGGTTCCAGTGAAAACTCGATTCAACTGCGAAAGCATCTACTAGAATTGGCGAACGAAAAAATCTCTAAGCATCTGATTGAGTATGGCATAGAGTTTAAGATGCAGGAACCAACAATTTATGTGGAGTCACCAGTGACTCTTTAATGACGCTTATACAGTTATGACTAGATAGGTCATCCTAGAGACTGCCAGCGCGTTAGTCATCTTGCAGGATGCTCCTCTTTCAAGCGGTGATGGCTGTCCACTCTATCGACTGATTGTTGGGAACCTCAAATCGAATAGCAGTAGTCGCCCAGTTTTTAAAATCAGGTGCCATCCGAGTCAGCTTTTGCAGAATTTCATCGCTCACCCACAACACTAGCGGAAAAGCGAACTGCTTGCGGAACTGATTCCGGACGAGGTTCGTCGATGTAAGTACTTGATTAATGTCCACCACAGATTCTAGACCGAAGACCATCAAGGCTTGCGGCTGCCGATCTTCAATTGTTTTTTGAATCGTTGTATAAAGCGTCTTTACCGAAGGATGCAGGACGAGTTCTTGAATTTCGACCGTGGAGATTTCTTTTAGCAGCTTTGCCATTTGCTCTTGTAACTGGGGATAGTTACAGGAAACCAAAATCAGCGAGAACTCACCTTGAGAAAGCGCGATCGCCTTGGCGAGTCTTCTGAGCGATCGCTTGTGGTTTGCCTGAACATCTTCTGAATCATAAAGGTCAGTCATGGCGAGTACCAAAGGGAGTTTAATTAACATTTTTTCAATCTAAGTTTCTTTTTGCTTCCTTATATCGGGTGATTTTGGGAGCGTTCGGTCGATCGCGTCCTAACAGGACAATGACTGCTATCTTTTCGCTTCGTGATCTCTATCACTTAATTTAAGTGATCTCAGCTTGCCTGTCCAAAGGTAGCTAGAACAGTGCTGAGCTTGGATTGAGAGTCCTATAGGGGTTGTTGAATGTATGCGTACACCCGGTTATTTGCTACACAGGGGCATTCGGCTTTTCCCTTAACAAGGAATAAAATGTAATAAAACTTAACATATCGCTATAGTTCTTAAAGTCACAAGTGCTGGCTCTGGACATGGAATGCCAACGGCTCGATCGGACAGCACCACGATGTGCTAAGAGCGCTCTCGCTTTGCTGGATGCTGGCGACATCCGAATGTCCTAGACGTTGCGTATCCTACGAAAAGCCGCAACTCTAATTTTTGAAACCACCTACAGCTTGTGTCTAAGTGAAAGAGCTTTATGCAGAAAATCCATAAGGATTGATTGCCGCTATGCAAACATTGCACACCTACCTGATAAAACTACCGAAAGAATGAGAAATTGCTGACAAAGCAACAGCAGCAGACTCGGCTCTTTTTGAGCGATTTAGAAACACATCTGCTTTTTTCTTGGCTGTATAAATGAAAACTGTAGCAGAGGAGACAGCAGCTTTGGGGGATTTATTAAGTAATCTTCAGCTTTCTTAGCCAAACCCAGACTTATAGTAGATGCGAATACGCAAAAGTTAGTAAATTAAGCGATAGCGAAGCGCCGACCTGTCGGTTCGCCCTTCCACATTTGAACGTCAACGAAGCGATCGCGCCTCTACTTCAAGAAGGCTTATGTTCCCCTGAAAGACGGGTTTTCCCACCAGAATGGACATTGATGACGGTACGGGCGATCGCGCCGGTAGCCGGAATTCCCCCAAAGAAGGGAACGATGATATTCACTAAGCCTTGACCAATGAGTTCGCGATCGCTATTGTGTTTTTCACTCACGGTCATCCCATCCGCCACGACTGCTGATAATAAAGACTCGATCCTGCCGAGTGCTGCGAGTACCAAAGCCGGATCGATCGGTTCTCGAATTAATCCAAAATCATTCCAGTAGGGAATCCCTTGCGGCATCGGCAAGGATTGGGGAATGGCTCCAATTGTGGGCACCTTGAGATGGAAATAAGATGCGATCGCGATCGCTAAAACCAATCCTATTAATGAACCCGGTATCGTGCGATTATTACTCCAATTTTACTCTCGTCCCTGAAGACATTTCCCCTTGTTTCTACTAACCAGTCAAAAAGTTTAACGCTGCCTAATTGCCGGACGATGTAGGGTACATTTTGCGGATACCCAGGTATTGAGAAGGGCAGGTACAAGACCTACCCCGCCATCCTTTCAATCATCAGCCACTTCAAAACTTGTATGCTGGTTGCACTTGCAGCATCCTTAAAGGGAGCGATCGCGATTTTCGATGACCACTGATTTCCATGACACCAAGACCTTTACCCAGTCAACTTGCTGCAACCTTTGCCGAAATGCCCAAGTCATGATTTGTGGTTCCATAATATTTGGGGAAGTTTTCGTACACCCTGATTGAGGTAGAGATTGAAATACGCTGTCAAACGACTTTTTACGAGCTTCGCAGACGGGCTAGTTTGGTTTAGCCGTGCCTTTGGGCGTCAAGCTTGGTTTGTCTTCCTGGTTGCCTTTAGCTTCACCATGACGCTCGTAAACCCTGCCGCATTTGCTCAGACAAAATTTTTCGATGTGGAAGGACTTTGGGCGCAACCCTGTATAGAACAGTTGGCACAAAAGCAGATTATTAGTGGCTACCCGGATGGAAGTTTTCGACCAAAGGCACCCGTAACCAGGGGTGAGTTTGCCGCGATGGTTGGCAAAGCTTTCCCCAATACAGCGGACGTTCGTAGCGGCGGTCAGTTTGCGGATATCCCAGCAAATTCCTGGGCGGTAGATGCAATTCGTAAAGCCTATCAAAAGGGATTTATGTCGGGTTATCCGGGTGGGGTGTTCAAACCGAACGAAAAAATCCCGCGATCGCAAGCGTTGGTATCTTTAGCGAGTGGTTTGAAGTATTCACCTACTCAGGCGGTGAGTAGCACGTTGTCTGGGGCATTTACCGATGCAACGGCAATTCCTAGCTATGCGCGGAATGCGATCGCTGCTGCGACCGAAAAACAAATCGTGGTCAATTACCCCAACGTCAAGACACTCAATCCCAATCAGCTAGCCAGTCGTGCAGAAGTTGCAGCTTTCTTGTGTCAAGCCACCGGAACTGCTGGATTAGTCCCTTCCCAATACATTGTTAGCGCTGGGACGCCGCCAACCGCGCAGTCCGAAGAGATTCGGGGGGTGTGGCTGACGAATATTGATAGTGACGTGTTGTTTGAGCGCGATCGCCTGAGCAAAGCCCTGCAACGCCTTGATGAGCTAAATTTCAACACCGTTTATCCCACCGTTTGGAATTGGGGTTACACCCTATATCCCAGTGCGGTAGCCCAAAAAGTCACCGGGCGATCGCTCGATCCCACCCCAGGCTTACAAGGACGAGATATCCTCAAAGAAATCATAGACCAGGGACATCAAAAAGGCATGGGAGTCATCCCCTGGTTTGAATTCGGCTTCATGGCACCCGCTGATTCTGACCTCGCCAAACGCCACCCCGAATGGCTACTCAAAAAACGCGACGGTTCTCAAACTTGGAAAGAAGGAACACATAACCGAGTTTGGCTGAATCCAATGCGTCCCGAAGTGCAGAATTTTATCCAAGATTTAGTCGTCGAAATTGTTAGCAAATACGATGTTGACGGCATTCAATTCGATGACCACTTCGGCTTTCCCGCCGATTTTGGCTACGACGCCTTTACCGTCGAACTGTACAAGAAAGAAAACGGTGGGAAATCTCCTCCCGCCAACGCCCAAGATCCTCAATGGATACGCTGGCGGGCTGACAAAATTACTGCCTATCTGAAACAGTTGTTCAAGGCCGTCAAAGACCGCAAACCCAACGTTATTTTTGCCCTTTCTCCCAATCCCCAAGAATTCTCTTACAACTCCTTTCTAGCCGACTGGCAGAAGTGGGAACAGCAGGGGCTGATTGAGGAACTGATCGTCCAAATCTATCGAGATGATCTGAGCCGCTTCATTGGGGAATTAGAGCGCCCAGAAGTCAAAGCAGCAAAGCGCCATATCCCCGTCGCCATCGGCATTCTCAGCGGCGTGAAACCTCACCCGGTTAAGGCTGCACAAATTCAGGAGCAAGTTGCAGCGGTTCGTCAGCGCGGATTTGCCGGGATGTCATTCTTCTTCTATGAAAGCTTGTGGAATATGACCCCCGAAAAGCCAGACCTCAGACAGGCTGCCTTTAAAGGACTCTTTCCTACGTCCGTAGAGCGACCAAATCTTTTGGACGGGTGGAAAGCATCTCGTTAGGAATTAAGACTAAATAACCGGGAATCATTGCCGTTTTGTAGGGGCATGGCAATCAAAAAGCCCCTACGCGGTTTATAAATCCCCTGAGAGTTTGTATCGCCGGTACGGACAAGAAATTTGTTTTTCTTAGCTGTTGGGTACTATTACTCATCATTGACAGGGGATTTACAGCCAAGTACGGTAGAATGCTGACGAGCAAAGCAGCGCTCAGTAAATAAGTAGCAGTAAAGCCGCGACGAAAGCGTGCGGCTTGTGTAGCCGGGGCAGGAGTGTGGTGGTGAGAATATCGCTTTTAGATAGGTTACGGCTGGGCGTAGCAGTCGGGACGGCAAAGACAGTGACGCGGCTGGTGCGCCTGCTGCGTTTGGGAGCTGCTAGTGTTTTACCGGGAGAAATTGCCGGACGCATTCAGCCGCAGCTGTTGTCCCTGCTGTCTGGTCAAGTAAAGCACGGTGTGATTTTCATTGCGGGGACAAATGGGAAGACAACGACATCGCTGCTGTTGCGGACAATGCTAGAAAGTCAGGGATGGCGCGTTGTTCACAATGCGGCGGGTGCCAATCTCATGAATGGATTAATCACCGCACTGCTGACCAACACCAATTTAATCGGTCAGCTCAACGCTGACTATGCAATTTTAGAGGTAGATGAAAATATTCTGCCGAAGGTTTTGCCGCCAGTTCAACCAAAATTGATTTTGTGTTTAAATTTATTTCGGGATCAGCTGGATCGGTACGGGGAAGTGGATACGATTAGCCAGCGTTGGCAGAAAGCGATCGCCCAATCCAAAGATACGGTAGCGATCTTAAATGGCGATGACCCCACCTTGTCTCATCTGGGTCAGCAGTTATCGCAACGAGTTTTATTCTTCGGTTTAAGCGAACCTGAAGCTTATCTTGACGAAATTCCTCATGCAGTAGATTCTATATATTGTCCCCGGTGCGGACATTCTCTCGATTATCAGGGCGTCTACTTATCTCATCAGGGCGATTATCGGTGTCCTAGCTGTGGCTTTGAAAAAGGCCCCTTGGCAATCGATAGTCGCCAATGGCCTCAGATTCTGATTGGGATTTACAACAAATACAACACGCTGGCGGCTATTTTAGCGGCGCAAGAAATTGGCGTTGATACCGCAAATATCCTGGACACGATTAAAAACTTCCATGCAGCGTTTGGACGGGCTGAGGAATTAGAAGTCGCCGGGAAAAAGGTGCGGATTTTGCTATCAAAAAATCCCGTAGCGCTGAATGAAACCATCCGCGCTGTAAATCAGCAAAGAAGCCACGGCGGTTCCTCCACAACGCTGATGGTGCTAAACGATCGCACCCCAGATGGGACTGATGTCTCTTGGATTTGGGATGTAGACACCGAAAAATTGGTAGAACAGGGAGGAACGGTGGTAGTCAGCGGCGATCGCGTTTACGATATGGCGCTGCGCCTGCAATACAGCCAAGCAGACGAGGAACATGGCTGCAAACTGATTGTGAAAGAAGATTTACAAGAAGCGATCGCCACTGCTTTAGAACACACCGCTACCGGCGAAACCCTGCACATTCTACCGACTTACTCAGCGATGCTAGAAGTCCGAGGTATTTTGACTGGACGAAAAATTCTGTAGATGTTAAACGCTCTCGGTACGCAGAAAGTAGCCTTCCTTTGCGTACCTCTGCGATTTCCTTGGCGCTACTTTGCGTTAAAAATCAAAAAATTTGACTGTCACCATGACCGAACAACTTGAACTCACAATTGGCTGGCTTTATCCGACGCTGATGAGTACCTACGGCGATCGCGGTAATGTCATCTGTTTACAGCAACGCGCCCAATGGCGGGGGATCAAAGTCAACGTCATGCCCTTAGATCGGGACGCCCCCGCAGAGCAATTTCGCCAAGTCGATGTAATCGTGGGTGGCGGCGCACAAGACCGACAGCAGGAAATCGTCATGCGCGATTTGCGCCAAGGCAAAGCAGAAGCGATCGCTCAGAAAATTGAAGCAGGAACGCCTGGGGTATTTACTTGCGGATCGCCCCAACTCCTGGGACACTACTACGAACCCGCCTTAGGGCAACGGATCGAGGGATTGGGTTTATTGGATTTTGTCAGCAAGCATCCGGGGCCAGATGCCCGTCGCTGTATTGGGAATGTCGTGTTTGAGATCACGGCGTCGCGATTGGCGGAGGATTTGCGAAAGATGTCGGAGGATGCGCCTTTAGTAATTGGCTTTGAAAATCACGGCGGACGCACTTATTTAGGTGAGGTGGAACCCTTGGGACGTGTGATTAGCGGTTATGGGAATAATGGGGAAGATGGGATGGAAGGAGCATTTTATCGGAATGCGATCGCGACCTACTCTCACGGTCCTCTTTTACCCAAAAATCCCTCGATTGCTGACTGGCTCATTCAAACTGCACTTGCAGAAAAATATCAAACGCCAATTTCTTTAAAACCGCTGAATGATATCTTGGCAATGCAGGGGCGAGAAGCGATGTTTAAAAAGTTGGGCGTCAAGGTGCCAGCGGTTTCTGCACAGCGGGGATCGAGAAATTAGTACGGTTCTGACTTGAACTCGGAACCTCACCCCCAACCCCTCTCCGTCAACGGCTATCCATTAGTCACATCTTTCTTAACAAAGGGACAAACAAGATAGGAAGGGATTTCCGAGAAGTAAGTTGGTAGAGATAGTGACAATTCAGGAAATTCATGGTGCTACAAGATTTGAATGGAGGACAACAAGCATGAATAGAAAACTTAATGGAGTAATTTCCAGGTAGCCGCGATATCATGTAATCGCCGCAATCCTCGCCAAATGGTTTGAATTCCCGGCTCCCCATCGCTTTTTCGTCCTAAAAAGCCAGCCAACATTGCAATCATTCGCACGGCTTCTCGCAAACAAGGTGGCTGGGTGGGTGGAATGGGATTTTTATTAATAGTGGCGCACAAAGACTGCCATTCATAGGTTTCTAAAACTGTCTCACAGGGCTGCATTGGATTGCATCTGGCTTCATAAGTTAGCCATAACAAACGCCACGCTACAATTGTATAGGTGGCTAGTGCCATCTCAATTCTCCGAACCGTTTCCAGTTGTAATTTCTCAATTCCACAACCACTTTTTAATGCGTAGTGATAGCGTTCTATCAACCAACGGTAAGTGTACCAGCGAACGCAACGGGCTGCCTCCTCTAGCCGATTAATCTCCAGGCTAGTCATCAATAACCAACTAATTGGCTGAATTCCGGATGGCGGGTTTTCTTCTGATGCCAGAATTCCTTGTAACTTCACAGGTTTGAGCCGGGAACGCCCAATGTAATGTAACGGGACAAGGATATCGAAACTTGTGAACCGAAGTGTGAGTATGGCCTTTCTTGCTCTAGATTCTGGACTACGTTTAACTTCGACCGTGAGTTGACCACCAGGTGGAATTTGACGAATGGCAAGATGAAGCTATTTGGCACAATGGTCTACTTTTCGATTATGAGTCCCGCGAATTAATAAATGGGAATTTTCCGGACGTTTCTAGTTAAATAAGTCGAATATATCGGCTTCTGAGTCGGCAACTGTCACCACTTGAATATCTGCTGGGATCAACTTTTGGGTGATTTCTAATCCATCTAACCAGCGTTGGCTTTCTTTTTGTTGTGTTTCCCGTTGACGACGTTTTTTGGCGATGCCTAGATTTTCGAGTTCTCTGACCCACACCTGCTGGTCAATAATTCCCAGTGGGACTCCATTACTTGTCGCTGCCAGTGTTGAATGTACTTTTAATCCCGATGATTTTCGGTTGTCCAGATAACCAGTCCCTCTGGTGGCTGGGTGGTCTGTTAAATCTATGTTGGTCGTGTCCTGGATTGCCAAGATTTCTTGATGTTCTTTGATTCTTTCAATTGTGCTGGCTGTATGCGCCTTGCGAATATCACGCGGCTGAAAATAAGGTGATTTCCAAAAATCATATGCGGCGCTGGTTGCTGCTATATTTCCACAGGCTTGGGGGACGCTACTTGCTGGTTGTGTTGCCAAATCTTCGACGATGCGTATAAGACGCTTGTTTCGACGCGCGTCTCCTAAGTTGGCCTGGGACAATTCTTTGGCTGCCCACTTTTCCATGTTGCCATCACCCGCTACTTTTGTGTTCCCTCAAAACTATACCTATCAAGCCTTTGAGTATTATTTTAAGGAGTTTGTCCCTTTGTTAAGAAAGATGCGGATAATGGATAGCCCGCAAGCGAGGAGAGGGGATAGGAGCAGAAGGGGGAATCGGATGGGGAGAGGGGATTGGAAGAAGAGAGGGGATTGGAGTGGCGTAGAAGCTTTGGTTCTATGGGTTCATCTTGGGTCATTTGCTCATCTTTGATTCGTTGCTTATTTCAAGCCAGCGCGATCGCTTTTTCCTGCAAATTATCCTCTACTTCATAGTTGTCTGGTATTGATAAACCAGTGGAGCAACTTCAGAGGCGTAAGCCGCCAAAACACTTTCTGCCTCTTCGTCAAATAAGCTGCCGTCAGTACGATTCCAAGCTTGTAGCGCTCCCAAAAGCTTGCCTTCGTAGTAGAGAGGCACGGCTAAAGCTGTCTCTATTCCCAACGCTTTAGCATAATCTTGCCGAACTCGGAGATCGCCCTCAGTACGACAAACTAACACGGGTTTGTCGCTCTGAAATGCCGTACCACACAATCCGGAAGTCGCTGCCGCAACCCTTTTGTCCAACACCCACTCAGCGTGCTTGCCTATTGCTGCCGCATAGTAGACGGTTTCCCCTTCGGACTCAGCTAGCACCACGCTGGCTGTTTCAGCATTGACAAGTACTTGGATGCGTTCGGCAATGCCATCTAATATCTGGCGATTTTGACTCATCGTTAACATCTCTTTATCTGCAATCAGTCTATCCAAATACAGTTAAGTAGCTGGGACTAATTAAATATAAGATGGCATAAAGCCCCTAAACGAAGTTTTCCATTAATCTATGCCTGCTCCCATTCGGATTATCTTAAGCGAAGCAGAGGACTCAAT